>CALQBW020000069.1 GCA_943328915.2 Singulisphaera sp. GP187
AAAATTATTCAACGAGTTTAGAGGCATATAAATTAGGTGCGATAGAAATACCGACTATTTTAAATAATGCAATATGTCTAGTAAACGGAAAAGCAGCAAATTGTGCAGAAAGAGCCACACTGCAAACAAACTGTAAAAACAATACAAGTGTTAAATGTCGTCCAGCAGTGATTATTGCAAACGAAAATACTGAGCGAAGCACCATCGGCGATGCTAAAAACCAAATTGATTTTAGCAACATAGCAAACATCGTTACCCATGGTGTCAAAGGGATGATTTATATTGTCAATTCAGCGGGAAATTGGGAAATTGCAAGTAGCAACGATTACATTCCAGAAGTGGCAGCAATCGAGAACGCATTAACCCAATTAAATATAACCAACAATTTAACGCAAGAACAAATCAGCGGCTACAATCAATCATATATTATGGCCTCACTGACATCATTCCAACAATCGTCAACAACTTCTTATCCACTTGCAAAAATACCTTCCCTGATTACGGGAATCAATACAAAGTATTTTGCATACCCCTTACCAGCCCCTTCCACATGGCAAACCGAACTCGAAATAATTCAAACAGTATTTGAAACACAAATTGAGGAAGCGCTTGCCTTAGAAGAAGCCAAACAAGCACTTGCGGATGAGTCTTATAATGCGAAAACATCAAATGCTGATAGTACAAATCTGAGTGGAACCATAGTCGCGTCAGTCGTCGGATTGTTCTTCGAGGGCGAAGGAGCCGAAAGGGTTTTGGTTCAATCAATTGATGTTGCAGCTGGCGCTTGCGTAATCTTAACTGTTATTTCGATTGGCCTTACCTTAGTTGCAAACTATGGCGTTAGTGATCCAGAAACGCAGTCCCAATTGATGATTGCGGCATCCGCAGTCCAACTCGTAGCCGCGTTAATTGCACTACGAATGGCTATTACTGCAGTTAGAGAAGCTATTAGCGCAACCGCCACTGCGGCCGCGGCTGCTGGAACTATCACTGCCGCCATGGAAGGTGCGCAAGCAGCTTCACGCGCTGCAAAGATGCTCGCAGTCGCAGGAATGGTACTGGCAATCGGTATAACCTGGGCAATAGCCATCATGACCGCAATGAATGCAGAATACGCATATCAACAGGCAAATGCGATTTCCGCAGCGATAGGCATGACAATTGCAATTATTATTTTGACAATAATTGCCTTTATTCCGGTGGTAGGTCAACTCATCATTGCGGTGATTGCAGTCCTTGATTCAATTGCCGCGCTCGTATGTTCTACGCTCAGCGAAAAACAACAACGGAGCACCGCAGGTCAATGGCTCTGTGGAGGCGTTACCGGCATTTTGGCTAATTTTTTCTCACCTTATGCATCGAATATCGTGGTGGATCCGGACGACCCGTGGTCACATTATCGAAAAATCACCGGCACCGCACCGTCTTTGGTAAACACGGTTGCGGGATTTCGTGTCGGGAATAGCATCAAAAACGGACTCGTAGTCACTGACTACATCGAACGTATGCCCTTCCCATCTACTTGGATGGCGTTGCCGTATTTTTGGCAGTGGATCATGCTCGACACACGTGATGCAACATTTAATTATGCATTGGGACCACAACAAAACTTGAGCAATACCATTTCACGTGGGGATCAACGAGGTCTGTGGAAATCGAACGCAAAATGCGACACTTCCATCCCAAGCTGTGAGTATTATGGTGACGGTGATCAAACGTATCGATATCGAAAAACAATGCAAATAAATTACGATACCAAATTTACCACAACTGGTATCAATTCGGTCATGCCTGATTTATATCTATCGACAATGTTTAAAGTCCCACAACAAACATGTATCAATATATGGCTCTTTTTTTACCCAACCCCAATTTGTTATATCGAAACACATACGGCACACCCCAAATACATTAATATCAACGAAGGTAACCAAACAAAATACGATATTTTGCCTGCGACAATCGACCTATTTATGTTGATGAAAATAAAAAATGACGGTTTCACGTTTGACTGGTCACCTGATACCGCACAACCTTCTTTTCCTGTTTTTGTCGACGCCGACAATGACGGTTTAACGTTGGCTCAAGAAAAAATACGCGCTACTTCTGACAACAATTTCGATACTGATAGCGATGGGATTAGTGATAATATCGAAATTAGCCTCGGCACCGATGCAACGAAAGCAGATAGCGATGGTGATAGTCTTTCTGATTACCAAGAGCTCCAATACAATACCGACCCCTTAAGGGTCGATAGTGACGGCGACGGCCTCACTGATGCGGAAGAAATCGTTCATATTGACTACACTACCGGTGTGCTCACCGGTGGCTGGGAAATAACCTATGCAATTATCAATTCCGTTGCGCAAAAAACATGGACAAGTTCTGACCCATTACAAGCAGATGGTGACCGCGATGAGATTATCGATTTACGCGAACGGACCTTGGGTTGGAGCCCCTATGCGAAAAATAATGGGGACATTGTTGGACTCAGTGGCAGCGTGCGTGAAACCCTCGTCCCATTATTAAAAGTAAATTTCGAAACTAAAACCGCATCAGGTTTTGTGAATAGCGGCTTATCAACCACAAATGTAAATTGTGTGGTGAATTGCCCTGCAATTTCCACAACCGAACGTTCCAATACGAATTCCGCATCATTTACTGGAACACAATCACTAAATGCAGGCAATGGCACACAATCCACATATGACAGCCAATTTACATTCGCCGCATGGCTGAAACCAACCGCAATCGCCCTCCAAACAGTGTTCAACCAATCCGGGTTAATTGGCATTTTTCGCACTGCCAATGGAACCATTCGCGTGAGATTAACGACAAACCGCGGTATTCTCGATTATTCATCCCTCGGGGTTGCCCCAGTAAATGTATGGTCACATCTCGCAGTAACATTTACCAACGAAGTGCTGGTCATCTATATCAATGGTGTTGAACAAAGCCGGCGCAATGTCCCCGGACATGTCGTAGATCGTGACCTATCAAATAACAATTTAATTGTTGGTTCCTCCGTTGTAATTACCCCAAACAGCAGACAACGTTATTGCTGGTGGTTGTTTGGTTGTTTTTATTCATCCACTGGAGAAACAGCGAACGCCTACACCGGTGGCATCGATGATATCGCGGTCTATCAATTTGGGCTAAATTCAAACGAATTAAATCGTCTAATGAATGGAACGCTCCAAAACAAAAATGACTTAATAGTCCGCCCTGGCGATCAAGTAGTCACCACAATCAATGAATCCAATAAATTACTTGCTCGGAGCATTCAGGGCATAACCACCTTAACGGCGAAATCCGCTGCAAATGAATTTGAAGTCTCACAACAGACCGCAACATCACTTGCGGCTGCCGCATCAACCTCATTCGATAATATTATCCGGATCCCTGGCGCATTTAATAACACAACAACACCATCCACGTATGCCAATAGCTGCGTATATCCAAACAACGTATTTTGTGTGAAATTTGATGAAACCACTTCACCGACTTCATACAATGATTTATCTCCAAACGCCCAAAAACTGACTTGTACTGGTTCATTAACCTGCCCAGTATATGACAGTAGCAATCGCAGTTGGAGTATCAATGCGAATACTGACATCAGCACCGATGCCACAATCGGGAATGCAATTAGCTACCATGATTTTACAATTTCCGCATGGATACGACCAGATGGTCAGTCAACCACCCTGCGAACTATAATTAGTAGTAAAACGTTTATCAGCGGTATTGCATTATTACAAGTCTCACTCGTTAATGAACGACCGCAATTTATCATCCAAGGTGCCGATAATCTCATCGCAGCAAATGCCATTCCGATAGGATCGTGGAGCCATATTACGTTTTCGTTGAGCAACAACAAACGCCAAATCTATTTGAATGGATTGTTGATAGCCAGCGATACAGCTCCTATCCTATACCCAGCAGGCTATAGTGCCCTGCAAATAGGCAAAGATAATGGGCTTAATTCACTCAATGGCGGTTTACGCGACCTGCAAATATACTCAATAGCACTGACGCAACAACAAATTACCGCACTTACCAATACGTGTGAAGACACGAGCCTGATTGCGTGTATCCCCCTCAACGGCAGCATAAATGACATGAGTGTGTACGGGAATACCCAACGTGTGTCATTAGTCAATGGCAGCACTACGGGCATTCTTACGGCTGCTGCACAAATGCCAGAAGGGTATGCGAAATTACTTAGTGAACACAATTTTTCCATCATTGCAAAAGTCAAAATCACCGGCACGACGGCAAGCAAAACAATTTTCCAAACCAATACACCGAGTGGCAATGGGAATCAACTGACGTTAACAACGAATAGCAGTAGCATTGCAAAAGTATCTATTGGCAGTAACACTGTTTCGACTGGCACGGCATTAGAAAGTGGCACATCATATGCCATTGCCGTTCGCTATAATGCCGGGAAACTCGCATTGAGCGTAATGAGTGTCGACGGTTCGTCAATAAGAACATCCAATACCACAATTGATAGTAGTGCACTAAAACAAGGAAAAGATCCGCTTTATTTCGGGAGCAATGGGATTACGATAAATAATATTCGGATGTATCGCACATCAATAAGTGATGCGACCGTTGCAGCCGTGGCACGCAATCTATTATTTGGCACCATAACGGTCGACCTTAATCAACCTACTGTTTCCGATAAATTGCAATTTTTTGTCGATGCTAGAAATGATGTTAATAGCCCTTACGACACAACCGCCACCAAAAATGCAGATAATTGTAGTTATACTGGCGTTGTTGTATGTCTTCCGCTCAATTCATTGGCTGCCGAATATTACACTACTCCGCTCTACAATGCTACCGCGTCACAATCATCTACATACAAGGTTTATCCTGCGTCATATGCAATTGACAACAGCACCGGAACACTCAATCACACGCTCTACAGCGAAACTAATCCATATTTCGAAATCGATCTAAAAAGTGCAACGACAATCCGCAATGTATTGGTCATGAATAGGTATGATTTACAAACCCGGATCAGTGGCGCTATTGTGTTTTTGAGCAATACAAGTCTTGGTTCAAGTATGAATATAGCTAATAACAAAGCAAATTCAGTCGCTTGGAAAAATCTTGGGTGTAATGATTACGCAGCAACTTGTACCAACACTTCACCGGATATGCTGGTAAGTTTTGCCGATAACACCAAAGCACGCTATATTCGTATCCAGCAAACTCGGCAAGATTATTTACATATGGTGGAAGTCAACATCAATGTTGACACGACCAAACCGTGCCAAATCGGTGATCACTGTCCAGTTATTTCAGGTAATACTTCGTTATTTACCGATGGAAAACGTATAGCCCTTTCGCCTGCAGTAAGTAAATCGACTTTCGAGGGGAGTGCTGCGAACTTCACCGTCATGACATGGGTGAAATTTAATAATCTCGAAGGCAGACATCTCATAATGATGGACCGCGATGACAAAAATAGTACCAACCAACGTCTCCATTTGGTGGGAATTTCAGGCAAGCTCTATTTCGGGTATTACAACAATGATTTATGGGGCAAAGCGGTACTTGAACCGGACAAATGGTACCATGTTGCATTTGTCAAAAATGGTGCAAAAAGGTCAATTTACATCAATGGTATAGAAGACAGCACAGATACACCAACAGGCACCAACGCCTATCTATCTTCTGCACGCGAAATGTATATAGGCGAACGGAATGAAGGAATTGAATCGCTTGATGGGTACTTACGTGACTTTCAAATATACAATCAAGCCTTAGCCCCTGAAAAAATCAACGCCATTGCGAGTTCCCATTTTTCCTTCAATGAACCACCAGCAGTAACTGCATTTAATGAATCAAACGGCGCTGGTACCACAATAAATTGCACAACCGATAATTGTCCGATGAGTGGCTTGCCGGGCAGGAATAACCAATCTGTCCAATTTAACGGCCAACAAACATTGAGTATTAATCAAGACAATGGAGCCTACCTCGACTATCTCAACGACACAAACACCCCACGGTTCTCGCTGAGCTTGTGGGTACGCCCAAGCACGTACAATACCTGGATCGTTGGCGATGACATGATAAACCAAAAAATGCGCATTGGGATAACCAAAGACGGGAATATTAGTTACGAACAAGGTCGCGTCTTTAGTTCAAATACAGCGATACCCAACGATACCGTGCAGTGGCCAAAAACACCATTATTTTCCACCCAAAAAATACCGTTAAACATGTGGTCACACGTGATGGTAAGCACAAATGGTGGGAATGAATATATTTATGTGAATGGCCAATCAACAAGTCGCGGATTACCAGCGCTGAATGCCCCAATGACCACCGTTAGCGGTTATTCGGTCATGAGCACCATCGGCCGTTCTTGGCAAACCATTGCCGCACCTGGTTCTACAAACGTGTCTTGGCCATCGGAATACAGTGATTCATTGCGTAGATGGTTTACATTCAATAACACCACAACCGCAATTTCGTTGGGACAAACACACCCATTGAACGGAGCTACCAGCGCCACCATCGGGATGTGGGTATACCCAAATGCTTTAGCCACATATGGCAATGAATACCTACTTGCAAGTAGCGGCGATTATCAATTCCTCGTCGGTGGCGATGGCCGTCTATATTTCGCACTGGATACATCAACGAATGTGCCAAGTTGGGATTGGCGTGATACTGGTTTAATCTTTAGTAGTGACAAATGGCAATATTTTTCGATGGTGCTCGATGCAAATGAACCCGATGCCAACAAAAAACTGATGTTCCGGATTGACCAAGCCGATGGGAGCAATGTCCAAACCAAATATTATGCTGCCACAGGCTACATCGAAGATAACACGAATTCGTGCAATTTACTCATTGGTTCCAATTGTACCGATTTTGATCATCGTCGCGCGTTTACCGGGGCAATAGGCAACGTTTTAATCACACCACGAGCCCTGAGCGATGCGGAGCTGAAGCAATTGCAAGCAGAACCGCTCACCATCAGCAATGCACGTAAATACGGCAATGTTGATGCCCCTGCTGCGTTATCGTTCGGACGAAACTTTGCTGGTGATATGGATGAACTCAACATATCTCAGGGTGAATCAACCGATACGACGCATGCCATTGCAGAAATGAAGCTATCACCGAATTGGAATCTCTCGTTCGAAAATACATTGAAAAACAACCAGATCCAAGTCACGAATGGAGTAACAAAGACGGTCCAAATCGATGCGGTCACCCTACCTGACGATGTACCTGCCCGCACTGGTATCAACCGGTTTGGTTATGCGGCAAGTTGTGATATCCCAGAAATCACTAGTGCGGAATGTCCAGTAGGCAATACAATCGGCCTCATGGGGATTGCGGATAAATTCAACGGTCAAACAACCATGCTCCAAGTGGGGAATGGAAGTACTATTATTGACGAAATCAAAAGCGGTGGCACCATCCAGATGATGCTCAAACCGGAAAAAACAAGTGATACGCAAACGATCGTCCATTATGGAGATTCAAGTACCACTAATTTCCAAATACAACTCGTAAACGGCATCGTAAAAATCACCTTTGGGGGGCGCACATTTACTGCAAATAATGCCTTACCACAGGCATGGAACCAAATATCATTTTCCTATGGCGCAAATGGGATTAAATTCTTTCAAAACGGAATTCTTGATCCTGGCACAGATAGTGGGAATGGAGCTGCAGTCAGTGCAATTACGATTAACACTGCGCACAAACTACGCATTGGTGGCAAGTTAAGCGGCTCTGCATTTACCGAGATGTTTCTTGGCAGCGTCGATGATATTAAGTTCACCCCAAGTATCCTTCCCGAAAGTGATATTACACAAACATCACGAATTCAAATGGCCAAAGCAATTTCTAAGGTAAATGTAACAAATATAACCATTGATGCCGAACCCCCCGTGGTCTCAATTGTAAACGCGCAATATACCGCGCGCCTACCCAGACAGTTTATTATCAATACGAGTGATGTGTCTTCGTATATTAATAACATCACCACAGAAATAACCAGCACCCGTTCTGCGACTGGTGACATTATCAACCTCCCCAGAACCATCCCAACCAATTCACCGCCTTGTAGCGATGCTGCTGTGGGGAGTGCATTTTGTCCAACATTTAGTGTCCCTGTAAATGCTTCTAAGCCGGTAGAAGGCAAATACGGTATTGTCGCCAAAGCATATGATGCTGTGGGCAATGTCGGCATCAATCAATCACTCATATACGTGGATACAACCCCACCGACGGCAACACTCGTGCGACCATCTGGCACATATACCAGCACGTGGGCGATCAATCGTAATATGCCAGAAATCATGCTCAAACTAACCGCGAGTGATCCAGTACTCACCAATAGTAGTGGGTCTGCCGGGAGTGGCGTCAGCGGCATGAACATTAATTTGTATGATTCTGCTGGACGACTTATCAACCAGGCGACACCAATGCCCGCCACATTTAGGAACGGACAATGGTCTGTAACAGTCAAACTTCCTTTCGGCAATCCATCAGGTTTTTATCAAGTAGGCGCAACGGTAACCGATAATGTTGGCAATCAAAGTAATGAAATCATGGTTGCGAACGCAAGCACGATGATTGAAGTTGATGGAAGTGCACCCCGTGACACAATTAACTTCCCATCACCTTATCAGAGCAGTGAATTCTTGATTAGTAACCAAGCCATCACTGGCCGTGTTTCGGATATTAGTGACGGCCGTTCGCCACTCCAACAAGAATTACGGGTGCGCTTAGATTTCGAAGCCCCTGACGGTGCCCAGAATTTTGATAATCGCTCAGACAGTCGCTACAACACATCATGTAGCATTTGTCCTGTGATTGCCTCAGATTCAACGGATACAAGTAAGCGTGTGGCACGATTCAACATTGACGCACCCCAACAATCATTAACCATTGCAAATGTGGGAACAGTTTTAACCGGGACATTTAGCATTGCATTTATGGCCAAAATAAATGACGCTGGAACTATCATAGGGACAGGTATTGCAGCTAACCCTCGCCTACGCATCAAAGCGGTTGCCTCCGGGAGTAATTTTCAAGTTCAGGCATTTAAAGGGAGCAGTTCAATATCTACGCCTGCCCTTTTGACGGCCAATACTTGGTATTACTTTATCTATAGCGAATATACCGAAGCAAAAACGGCCAAAATGAGTTTGGCATATGGCACCACACTTCCATCGATAATAAATACTCCAGCGAACACAATAACCGCGATTATACCGACTTCAATAAATCCTATTGAACAAAATGACCTTGTGTTGGGTGGAATGCAGTCATATGCTAATAGCACACTAAAGGAAGACTATTTCCGCGGGGCAATTGACGATGTACTCATTTCGGGCTTAGCACTATCCGCGGTAGACCTAATCGGCAAACCCATTACCAGTGGGAGCGGCGTGAACACACACAAAACCCGCCTCGCAATTGATGACGATAACTTCACGACCAATGATGGCCTGGCGCAAATTGCAGAATTCTATATGCCAATCAATCAAATGCAATTACCTCTTGTCGATGCAATGAATGGGGTGCTTAGTGATTACTGCATGGCTGATATCACCACCTTCCCGAGTACCTGCCCAGTCTTGACCGATGGATTTGCGAGCAACGCCTTACAATTTAATCGGGCTTCTGATGGAATCAATACCCATTACCTCTTGCAATCGAATGGCAGTAGTGCAAAAAGCGTTGCCTTGCGATTTAAACTCAATAAAAACGCGAGTTCTGGCGTAATTGCATGGCTTCAAGCACCAACGAGCGATAATTCATTGGCATTGGGTTTAATTTATCAACAAACATTACAACGGGTCGCAGTAACAATTAATAACAACAACAATGCCTTACTCCTCGATAATGAAGCATTCGCACGGATCAGCGACCAGCAATGGCATTCTGTGGTCATAAACAGCATTGGAAGTGGAAGCAACGAGCAATTGTCAATTTATATTGACGGTATTTCCATTGCTACGAAAACAATAGCCGGCCATTGGGTGAATGCCGTATTGGGCATCGGTGCCTACACAGGAGCGACTGCATATGCAAATAGCGCTAGTGTTACGACAGCCGCTCTAAACACTGTCGTCGACGATATCGCAGTATTTAACCAATCTCTTTCTACCGCAAATATTACTGATTACGGCTTCGGATACAGCACGGTCTATCATGAAACCCTCGACGATGCGAGCGTTGGTCAAGGGTCAATCACTGTCGATGATTCGCCATTCCATCAGCAGAGCATTATTACAAGTAGTGACACACAAGTCCAAAGCGTTCAGGGGATTGTCGGTACGGCTGCCATGAAGTTTGACGGGAACGATGAAATTGTTCACCGTGACCCCACCCAACTGACATTTGCGCCATACAACCAACCGTGGAGTGCCTCAGTGTGGGTCAAACCAACTGCAGCCGGGAGCAGTGCGGCAATCCTAAAGGGAACGTTGAATGCGTATAGTTATCAACTGTCATTAAATGCCGGCAAACCACGCTTTGCTATGGCAGGTATGACAATCGAAGGCGGGAGCCAACTTTCGACGGTCAACCCTAGCCATCTCGTAGTAACGTCAAATGGCACTACCCTCACCTTGCTGGTGAACGGTAGTTCGGTAGCCAGCACCAGCACAAGCGCCGGCGGGAATGTGTTTAACCGGTCTGTCAATATCATTCCGTTTACCACCAAATCCCAAACTTCTACCGCATCAACGTATGGTGCGGCACAAGCGTATGACAATGATCTCAACACATATGCACTGTCCAATAGCGAAACCAACCCCTATTGGGTTGGCAGTAATGCGTCTACTACCAGAATGGACACTGTTACAATTTTTAGTCGGGTCACAGATAATCAACTCTATAACTTCACTATTTACATTAGCGATACCGAACCGGTGCTTTCGACTGATCCGAAAGACCGCGTTTTGCAAATAAAAGCTGCCAGCAAGTGGTCGTACACGGTGAATAACACTGTCAATGATTACATAACCATCCCACTGCCCATTGGAATGAGTGGCAAATATTTCTACATTGTTGCCAATGGTGATAACCGTACATTGCCGTTAAACGAAGTACGCGTGTCACTGACACCAACAGTCACCGTGGGTAGTCTATTCAACGGAATTATCGATGATGTTCGCCTTTATCGACGTGCACTCAACTCATATGATATTACCCGACTCGGTGCAATGGCATGGCAACCAAGTACCATTGACACGTCAAGTATTTACCCCACATGGCACCGTGCACAAGTTACAAACATCGAAGCTGATGCGAGTATACAAAGCACAACCACCGATAATAATAATAATTCGCAATTGAGTAGTGGAGAAAATTCATTGTGGCATGGGAGTATCGATACATTAGCACCACGAATTGCTACTACCAATGTGAATTCGACGTATTCTGCTACGATTAGTGATCGCAACCTGGATACCACCAAAATTGCAACGCCATGTGGAAACAAACTCACATTTCAGAACACGCTTCCGGATTCTTTATGGTTTTTGCAATACATGAGTGTTCTTGATGGCACATACAAAAGCTCCACCAAACTACAAGGAAGTTGTAAACTCTCAAACTACCCTGAACTCATTCAAACAAACTCACAAACGATAAGTAATACAATGTCGTTGGCATTTGGGAAACAATTTGCGTACCTCGGCGGCTTGTACAAAATAAGTACGTTGAGTGTTCAATCCACATTGCAAATGATCCAACATACGTCACCCGTCACTGGCAATGTGATTCAATTAACCACTAACCGTGCCAAAACAAAATTATACGCGGTGAGTACTGTTGATACATTAATCTACGTAACGATTTTTGATATTCTTAGCGATCCATTAAATCCGATTCCATTAAGTACATTCCCGATTCAAATGAGTCCGGGTGTAACGATAACAGGTATTGGCATTTCAGGGACAGCCAGTGCTGATGCATTTGTCATACTCACAGATTCCAGCACGCCACAGCACATATTGAGTATCGATGTTTCAATTCCCAGTAATCCCCAAAGCGGCGTAACCTCAACGCTTAATGACGGCACCACATTTGGTATGGCTGTACAAGAAGATTTGTTGGTGCTCGCAAAAGGTGGGATCGGCATTATTGTGTATCGCATTGATGCCACCGGCCAAGTTGATAATATCTCGCAATATGCAACGCCTGGATATGCAAACAATGTCTTCTTTAATGAAAACAGCTTGCAAATTATTGATGATGATGAACCAACCGATGATACAACCCAAGTCACATCACCAAACACCTTACGGACAATTAACCTGATTAACAGTGTAGTAAGTAAAAAAGCGGTACTAGCGGAGCCGATTACCGAACGTAATTATTATCAACACATTACACCGCTTGATCCAGATAACATCGTTGGGTACAGAATCAGGGATGTGATTTCATATCGTCCAAACGAAACCATGATTTTGAGTTCGGCAACAGATTATCCAAACAACCAACGAATTTCAATCATCAATACTTCAGGTGCAAATGCTCAATTACTGAGCGACTCTCGTGTCAATGCGGTGTTACCAAACCGCATTTCGACCAACGGTCAATTTGCAATTGCCATCACGAGCCAGCCGAACATTACTGAATTACGTGGCTTCCAGATTAGCGATGCGCGACTTGACACCTATGCATGTGACCAATTGAGCAACTGCACAACCATCCAATCAACTGTCACAAATACCATTAAATTCGGACAGACTCCCCCTGCACAATCAAGTATTCG
>CALQBW020000070.1 GCA_943328915.2 Singulisphaera sp. GP187
CACCACACCATTAGTTGCGATGCCACCCCAACGGGTATTGGGGTACCACCATTCATGGATTGTAGCGAGTGCCACAGACGGCCTCACGGTGTTTTGCCCTGCCAATATCATGGCGCATTGTTGCATCACCACTCTCGCTAGTGGCCCGCTGGTAGTGCCGCCATACCCGCTCACCCCACGCGCGCAACAGGCATTTATCCCACACATTGCAACATTTGCTTCGTTGGGGGTGGTGTTGCAGTGGCAAGACGGGGCGTTATCGCTGATGCGTCTGCCCGCCAAGTACCACCAGCGTCCCCTCGATGAATGCATTACCGCCATGGTGCAGACATTGCATCATGGCGGTACTCCGGCGATGGCCGTTGGTCATCTGATTGACGGGAATTTTCTCATTGCTCAGCTCCGTGCCAACTCAGCACCGTGGCAAGGCCACGCCAGCTTCATCATTGCACATTACCGGATGCTAAACGCACTACGCATGGAGAGTCCTACTGGAGCACTTGACGAATCGCATAGACCACAACCAACAATATCACTACCGTAATGACAATTTCGACCACACCCAAACCACTCAATAATCGCCGTAACATCACTGTGCTCCTTCCTTAACGTTACGCAAATCATACCATATTGCATTCACTGGATATTGAAATTGGAGAATGGACTTCCGACTTCACTTCCTCCTTCCTCATGCGTCATTCCATGCCGGTTGCGTGCAACGGTACAGAGAATCTCGTTTGCTTGTAAGGATGGGTGACCGGGGGAGTTATACGATGGCAGCCGGCAGGTAATGCGCACTTTAGGAGATTGCATGGTTCGCCAGGCGTTCATTGCAAAGACGGGATATGTTGCTTCTCTGTGCGCAGCATGCACGAACTAAGGGACAAATTCCTCCGCTTCGGCTGTACGCGATGAAGGAGAGTTTTCTCCCAATTCATACATTCCGTACAAAATCTTTATCCAATCTTGATATTTCTCGGGAACGAATGGCTTGCCACCATGGTCTAGATAGGGAAGATTCGTTATAAGGAGCAAACCAATCATGAAGATTAAATCACTCGCCATCCTCGCCGTTAGCACCGTGTTGTTGCTCGCAGGCATCAGCGTCGCCGCTGCCAACCCCATCGCCGTCCACACCGCCGCCAACACTGCCGCCGCCGTGCCACCACCCCCACGTGGACCACAACCACCTCAACCCACGCGCATTCCTCCTGCCGCGCCAATCCAAGCAATTCGTGTTGAATGTGGGGTTGGCCAAATCAACAACGTTGACCCCATCGTGATGCCCGGCATGCCAGCCATGAGCCACTACCATCAATTCTTTGGCAACCGTAGCACCAACGAAAACACCACTATTGCTTCATTACGTGCCAACCGCGCCACCACCTGTAGTGATCGTGCCGATTCATCAGCCTATTGGGTACCCCAATTGTGGCAAGGGAGCAACGCCGTTACCCCCAAAGGCATGACTGTCTTGTACGCCAAAACCGTCACGAGTGCCGTGGTAGCGCACCCCGCCGGTTTGGTCTTGATTGCCGGGGATTCAAAGGCCGTGGCTGCCCAAGATTTGTCGATTGTCTCCTGGTATTGTGGCAATAATGTGCGCAACGCGTCAACCACCCCACTGGTTTGTGGCCGTAACCAAGACTTAGTCGGTTTGATTCGCTTCCCCGAATGCTGGAACGGCATAGACCTTGATTCGACCAACCACAAAGACCATGTCACCTACGCCGTCAATGGGGTCTGTGCAGCAGGGACAGTAGCCTTGTCGCAAATCCAGATGCACATCCGCTACCCAGCCCAGTCCGATGTTAGCACCTTGGCGATGTCGTCCGGTTCGATCTTTTCGCTCCATGCCGACTTCATGAATGGCTGGAACCAACGCGCCTTCGTCAACCAAGTGGCTCAACGCCTACGCTAATCACCCACGCGACCATGACGCATCGGGGCATCTGCCCCCGGTGCGTTTTTTGGTGTTGACGAGACGCTGCATTTGGGCAACGCCACAGCATTCTGTGGATCTACCGCGTTTTTCTGGTATTATCACCTGAGATAATCGAATACTGAGGAGCACTCATCCATGTCACGCATACGCGTTGGAGTCCAACTCACCAATCAACATACCAGCTACGCTGATTATGCCGCTGCCGTGACCCGCTGTGAAGCCGCCGGCGTCGATTCATTGTGGAACTGGGACCATTTCTTCCCGTTGTCCGGCGACCCCCACGGTGACCACTTCGAAGGCTGGACGCTGCTTACCGCCATGGCAACGCTGACCACTCGTGTCGAAATAGGTTGTCTGGTCTTGTGCAATAGTTACCGTAACCCTCGTTTGCTGGCCCACATGGCCAAAACCCTCGACCATATCAGCAACGGCCGCTTCATACTCGGGATTGGCGCTGGATGGTTCGAACGCGATTATGTCGAATACGGCTACGAATTCGGCACCGCTGGCGATCGCTTACGCGCCCTCGGCCAAAACCTCCCCAAGTTCCGTGAGTTTTGGGAACAAGAAATCCCCAAACCGATGCGCGACATCCCGATTTTGGTGGGCGGCGGTGGTGAAAAAGTCACCCTCAAGTTGACCGCGCAATACGCCACTATCTGGAATGGCTTTGGTCCCGTCGAAAATTATGCCCACAAGAATAATGTGCTCAACGAATGGTGTAGCCAAGTGGGTCGCAACCCAGCCGACATCGAACGCAGCGTGACCATAAGCGCAAGCGATCTCGACAACCTCGATGCCTTGGCTGCAGTTGGCGCTACCCATTTCATCATGGGTCACGGCCATCCCTACGATCTCGAACCTGTCGCCAAATTAGTCGCCTGGCGCGATGCCCGTAACAAGGCTTAATCCGAACGAATTGATGGCCCACGATGATTGCAATTTATGACAGTGGTATCGGCGGAGCAAGTGTCCTCAATGCAGTACGGGCAATTGCTCCCGCTACCGACATCCTCTATCTCGCCGATCAGGCCCGTTGCCCCTACGGTGACCGGCCTATGGCTGAATTGCAACAAATTGCCTTAGGGTGTGTTGCCTGGCTTATCCGCCAAGGCGCCGCCCCTGTGGTAGTAGCATGCAACAGCGCAAGTGCCGTGGCGCTGGCTCCAATGCGTGTCTCGCACCCTGATGTGCCATTTGTGGGCATGGTCCCTGCGGTCAAACCTGCCGTCCAACATACCCGCAACGGCGTGGTCGGCGTCATGGCCACCGCTGCCACCTTACAAGGTCGGCTTTTTCATGAAGTCAAAACTCAGTATGCGGCGGGTGTTACCGTCATCAGCCAAGACTGTCATGGCTTGGTCGAATATGTCGAAGCCGGGGATATTACGTCACCCGCCCTCTACGCAGCAGTAGCGGCACATCTAGCTCCCCTACGCGCTGCCGGTGCCGATGTAATCGTGCTGGGGTGTACCCATTATCCGTTTTTCCAATCGGTCATCCAGCAACTTGCTCCCGATGTCACGATTATCGACCCCGCGCCTGCTGTTGCGCGGCAAACGCTCCACATCACTCAAACCTATGGACTTTCCCGCCCCGAACAAGGCCAGACATGGTATTACACCACGGGTTCAGCCAGTCATTTGGCCTGGCAAATTGAGGCTTTAGGACTTCCCAATGGTTCAGTAGCACATGTTGCCATAGAGGAATTGGTATGACTATCGAGTGGATTGGCCTTCTCGCATCATATCTGTATGCGGGAGGAATATTGTTCATCGGTGAAGTATTCCACCGTCAATTGCATATCAGCAACGACATCACCCGCAAAATCGTGCATATCGGGGCAGGAATGTGGGTTTTCGGCGTGCTTTATTTTTTCCATAGCTGGCAAATCGGCGTCATCCCCTTTGCCAGCTTCATCGGACTCAACTATTTCTTTTATCGGGTCAAATTATTTCGTGGCATCGACAGTGACACCGCCAGCCCTGGCACCGTCTATTTTGCTTTTGCCATTACCGTCATTTCGGTAGTGTTTTGGCGACCAGCTGGGCCAATCGACCACGCCCCCGCCGTCGTTGCCGGCATCATGACAATGACTTGGGGCGATGCACTGGCGGCCTTGATCGGCAAACAATTTGGGCGCCATCACTACACCATCAACGGCGGCACCCGCAGCTACGAAGGCAGCGCCGTTATGTTTGGCGTGTCGCTGCTCGTCATCGCCTTATCCCTCAGCCTTTTGCCTGGCTCGAGCCTGACGCCCTATGCCGACCTACCGAGCACCAGCGCTATTGTGCTCGCCAGCATTGCCGGCGCCACGACGGCAACCATCGTCGAAGCCGTATCACCTCACGGCACCGACAACTTGACCGTCCCGATTTGCGTCACCCTCGTGGCACTCCTCGCTGGTTAATCTCGGCTCGCTACCCACCATTTCATCAACACTGCACTCAATAGGCCGGCACCAGCCAGCATTAAAAACAACACATTGTACCCGTACTGCCCAGCCAACCACCCTGCCACAAGCGGCGCACCAGCCATGACCGGCACATTAAATGAATTCGCCAAGGCGATATAGCTGGCGCGTTTTTCAGCAGGAGCAAAACTAAACACCATGGCCGTATTGGCCGGTTGCGCCCCCCCCAATGCAATCCCACCCAGCACAAACACCGGGTAAAACCATTCTTCACTCGTCGCCAACCACGGCAACACCAACGACACCACCCCCAATAATCCCACAAAAATCAATACCCGCCGCCGCCCCCAGCGATCGGCAAGTGTTCCCAACCCAAAGTTACCCAACGCTTGTGACGCAAGCAACACCACCGTAAACGTGCCGACGGTACTGCCACTGACTTGGAAGCGCACGAGCGCCGCCGCCGTCACAAAACTCTGCCCCATCAATGCCAAAGACAAAAAGGCAAAAGCGATCAAATAGATCAAAAACGCCCGATCATTGCGCAGTAAACTAGGCACATCGCGGAGCAACGACCAAAACGCCTGCTTCGCGGGGTGCGGTTCGACCCGTGGCTCGATACTAAACGCCAAAAACAGATACGAAATCGCCATCACCACAAAACAACCCAAGGACAAAATTCCAATATTTTGGGGGAAGCTATACGCACCAATAAGCTGCCAGCCCCACAGCACAAACGGTTTATTCGCCAGAATCTGCGTGGCCACCGCAGCCCCCACCACCCCCAACAGACTGCCTACCCCACTTTGCATGCCAAAAAACGTCCCCCACGATTTTTCGGGGATGATGCGACTAATAAAGTCTTGCCATGGCACTGCATTGGTACCCGCACTCGCCATGAATAACGCATATAAACTAAAAAAAACCACCAGGGTCCATTTGGCATCGAGCGTATTGCCCAACAACAACCACACCCCCAATACCAACCACGGAATCCGCTCGAGAATCGTAATCACCATCGTAATGGGCTTGCGCGTCCACATATGCGCAATCAAAGGTGCCACAAACAACCCCGGCAACAACCAGCCAATATTGGCGATGGCAGGGATGAGGCCTTGGTGCCATTGTTGATTCGAAAAACGTTGCACGAAGTAAGGCAGCACCGTGTAGCTCGATACCATGTTCATTCCAAACATAAATAAACCACCCTCAAGCACATTGAGGATGAAGTTGCGCCGCGCATGGAGTGCCACAAATGCATCGCTGGTATCGAGGGGAATCGTTTTTACGCCAGTATTCAAGCCGTTCCTGTACTTTCTGTCAGCGGGGCCTTTTGCGGCAACGTGACCTTCCATTGCATCACTAGTGTCCCAATCACGCCGCACGCGGCCAAGAGCACAAACAACCCCACAAAGCCTATTTCGCCTGCCAACCAGCCTGCCAGCATCGGTGCGATAGCCGATAACGGTACATTAAATGTATTAGCAGTAGCGATATAGGTCGGGCGGAGTTCACTCGTCGTAAAAAGCATCACAATCGAAAAACTGCTCAATTGATAGCCCGCCATGGCAATCCCGCCACACACAAAAATCACCACATACCACCATTCGGTAGGTGCGACCCATGCCAACAACAACGATAGGGCTCCGATGAATCCCGACAACACCAACACTTGTTTGTGTCCCCAGCGATCCGCCAATGCACCCAATCCAAAGCTCCCCAAGGCTTGGGCAGCCGACAGCACAACGGTATAGGCGCCTACCATTTCGCCTGTCGAATGAAAGCGGCTGAGGGCCGCTGCCATCACAAAACTATGCCCCAAAATCCCCAACGAAACCCCGGTACGTGCCAACAAATACGTGCGAAACACGCTGTCTTGGCGCAAAAGTTGCGGCATTTGTTTGACTGAACCCCAAATCGGTTGCTTGGGTTGGGGCGGGATGCGCGGCTCGACCGTCAGCGCCAAAAAGACAAACGACACCACCAAACAGGCAAAACAAATCAGCGACAATACACCAATATTAAAGGGGAAACTATAGCTCCCCAACATATTTACCCCACCAATGGTAATTGCTTGGCCTGCCAGCACCTGGGTTGCCACTGTCGCGCCTGCCACTCCCAGCAGACTCCCGAGGCCACTCTGGAATCCAAAAAACGTCCCCCAGCGCTGCTCCGGAATCACGCGCCCAATATAGTCTTGCCACGGAATGGCCGTCGCACCGGCACTAAACATATGCATGGCATACAACCCAAAAAACATCGCCAACGTCATTGATGGCGCAAAGGTATTCCCCATAAACAGCCAAATGCCCATGAACAACCACGGAATTCGCTCAAAAAACGTCCCTATCAACATGGGCATTTTGCGCGTCCAGAGCTGGCCAATATACGGTGCGACAAACAACCCAGGTAACAACCAGCCCGTATTGGCAATAGTCGGAAGCAAGCCTTGAATCCAATTGGCCTGTGAATAATGCGATACAAAGTAAGGCATCACGGTAAAGCGTGACACCATACTAATCCCAAACATGAAAATTCCACCTTCGATTACATTTAACCAAAAATTGCGGCGGGCGTGGCGTGCAACAAACGCCGCAGTTACGTCAGACATGAACAGCTCTCCTATGTGATTACTCTTACCCCGAGGTTTGACAGCACCGCACCGCTCGGGTATGCTAGCACTTGTGAACTTCATCGCAAACTTTTGGCCACCATGCCGTATATATCGCTACTAAACGACGACTTACAACATATTGACGCCTTGATTCGGGCCAGACTCGCACCCCATGCGAGCGAAATCGCCAGTGAGGCACTGAACAGCACCGCTGTGGCTTTACCACGCCGTATCGTAGCTAGTGTTGTTTTGGCGGTAGCCCAGATGGGCACGATTGACAGCCAACGTACCGCACATGCCGCAGCCGCCCTAGAGCTCATTCGGGCAGGGGCAGCCATGCATCGCCGCCTGATTGAACCGAGTTTACGTGCCGCGATACCACTCACCAGCGCCCCTTCGTTCATCCATGGCCCGACGTTGATGCTCGGCGATTATTTTTATGCCCTCGCCGCCAACGAAATGGCCAAATCACCCAATGCGCGTATCATTGCCGATTATGCAACATGTGTCATGCACATTGCTGAAGCATTCCTTACAAGCATACCATTAAGTGACCCTGCAGTGATGCCCAATGCGTTGTTGCATATCGATGCGATTGAGGGTGCACTGCTCCAACGCGCGATTAATGCAGGAGTGATTTGTGGCAATGTCACATCATTTATTGATGAAAAAAATGCCGTCGCCTGCGGATTGGCGCGCGTGTATGCCACCACGCTCCACATCCACGAGGCCTACACCGACCCCCTCCGCTCTCTGCAACGGGGCATCATCATATTGCCATTAGCCCACGCTCTGCAAACGCAACCCGACCGCACCATTCAATTGATCCACCAAGCCAACCTCGCCACCCTCAGCACGTTTTTACAAGAATCTGGCGGTATAGAAGCCACCTATGCCATTCACCATCATGCCGTTGATACCCTTAATCAATTTGTGGCGACATTACCCGCCAGTACCGGTCGCGACATACTGCACCATCTCGTCAATCACGCTGACCAGCCTGTATAGCAGATTGCCTGCGCAGGACGAACCACGTCAATACCATACTGCTCGCACTGACTAACCACGTCATCCACCACCACTGCCACAGAGCACTCGCCAGATTGCTCCAACACAACGCCATGCCAAATATCACCATCCGCTGTGCGATGGTCTGCCGTGGCCACGTATACCACGCCCAGCCAAATGCCAGCAACGCTCCTCCATACGCCACCACTTGTGGAAAGTTCATCGCTGTACATGCATTCAATCGGCCTGGCATCAGCGTGCCACAGGCCCCAGCAAGCAATACACATGCCATCATCGCCCCACCAGCAATGTACCATTCCCGTGCGGTCTGGAGTTCACTGGCTATGATGGCGACAATCAACAATACCAACATGTCGGTATCACCCAGTGATCTGGCGCCGGGCATCGGCACCAACACCAAAAGCACCCACGCCAACACAAACGACCATGGGCGCACACGCGGAAACCCCAGCGCTGGCGCCGTACGCAATACTATTACGAAAATCAGCAGGGTAGGGTAGAGCATCAACCTGTTCCCGGCATGCACCAGTAGGCTCACACTAGTCCACATTATGCACCACCGTTGGCTGCCAGAGTTGCCAGATTGCCCACACCAACACACCACATCCCACCAGGGGCCCCCAGGGTATGCCCCCTACTGCTTGCTGGGCCGCATCTCGGAATTGCCATGCGAATGGGGCCACCCACACCTCCCCCAAAACCAATAAACTCGGTTGCATGCGTGCCACACTTGCCTGCACAGGGCAGGCAAGAAGCATCATAAGCAACACCCATTGTTGTCCAATCATCACCCCATTGATGCGTTTGATCCTATCGAGTAACGGCCAAATCACCAATGCCAGTCCCCATACATTGCCACTTGCCAGCAACACCATCGCGATCCCCCACCACGCGAGCAGCGCAACGATTGGCTTTGCAGAAGGACGCAATACCCGAGCGGCGATAACCCAAGGCAACACCACAATTGCCGCGCCACTCGCGATACCGAGGCAGAGCAACGCCCCGCTCCAATGCAATTGGTCGTCATTGGCGTGCCACCACGCCCATGCCCCAGACACCAGTGCTACTCCTGCCAACGCGACATCCCACCACGGTGGCCACCCACTTGTCGCTGCCATGTGCAGGCAGGGGATCAGCCAGCGCACATCATCACGCTGGGCGGATTGACTGAGCGGCCACAACGCACAACCCAGTGCCAATGCCCACTTGTATTCGTTGCCAATCGGGAGCCACGCAGCGGCAATCGCCAACACCAGCACGAGTCGTTGCCACCACGCATGTTGGCTCCACAGGGGTGCCAAAGTCCCCCATGGTGCCGGCACAGCCATCAGAAGTACTGCTACCTGATTGCGGCGAGCAGGGAGTTGCCCCAACCAAAACTGGCAGGCGCCAATCAACGCTGGCACCGCCAACACCCCCCATTGAGGGATCAAGGTCACCACCAACAATGCACTTATCCCCAGCCATCGCCACCATGTATGCATTTCACGACTCAATAGAGCAACATTTTTACCATCATAATCTATTCTATGCCAAACGATAAAAAACCGCGGGGAGCACATGCTCCCCGCGGTTTTCACTCATAGAATTACGCGCCGACTGGTTCATTTTGCGAAGCCATGGTGCGCAACACATAGTGCAAAATCCCGCCATTACGATAATAAGTCAATTCGCCTTCGGAATTAATCCGGACTTTGACCGTAAAGCGTGTCACCTTGCCGTGAAGCGTTGCGTCTACCGTAAGCTCTTGGCCGGGCTGGAGCGATTCGATGCCCTTGATATCGAACGTTTCGCGACCCGTCAAACCCAACGACTGCCACGATTCGCCATTCACAAAGGTCAACGGCAACACGCCCATGCCGACCAGGTTGGAGCGATGGATGCGCTCGAAGCTTTCGGCAATCACCGCCCGCACACCCAACAAAAACGTCCCTTTGGCGGCCCAGTCCCGTGATGAGCCGGTGCCGTATTCTTTGCCGGCTAGTACCACAAGCGGCGTATTGGTCTGCTGATATTGCATGGCCGCATCATAAATCGAGGCTTGGGTGCCACTGGGGATATGCACGGTATAGCCACCTTCAACCCCGGCCACCATCGCATTTTTCAAGCGAATATTCGCAAAAGTACCACGCATCATCACTTCGTGATTGCCACGACGTGCACCGTACGAATTGAAGTCAACTTGTTCTACCCCGTTGGCAATCAAATATTGCCCGGCAGGAGAGCTTTTGGGGATGTCACCGGCGGGTGAGATGTGGTCGGTGGTAACGCTGTCACCGAGCAATGCCAAGGCATTGGCGCCATGGATCGAACGCAACGCAGGCACTTCTTTGGTCATACCCGTGAAGTAGGGTGGGTTTTGGATGTAGGTCGAGGTGTTGTTCCAGGTATACAAGGCCCCTTGGGGGACAGGCAACTTGTTCCAGACTTCGTTGCTCGTAAAGACATTCCCATATTGGGTACGGAACAAGTCGGCGTTGAGGGCGGCATGGAGCGCATCCTGGATTTCGGCTTCGGTTGGCCAAATGTCAGCCAAGTACACCGGTTGTCCATCACTCCCCAATCCCAACGGCTCGTTGTTGACGTCGATATCGACCGTGCCGGCAATGGCAAAGGCTACCACCAACGGCGGTGACGCCAAGTAATTGGCTTTGACGATAGGGTGGATGCGTCCTTCGAAGTTGCGGTTGCCACTGAGTACGGCACTCACGACCAAATCACCTTGCTTGGCGGCAGCGGTGACTTCGTCGGCCACGGGGCCTGAATTGCCAATACAAGTGGTACAGCCATACCCAATCACATTAAAGCCCAATTGATCGAGGTAGCGTTGCACATCGGCGTTGCGCAGATATTCAGTCACCACCCGTGACCCCGGGGCCAATGAGGTTTTGACATAGGGTGCGGTGGTCAATCCCTTGGCTACGGCTTTTTTGGCAAGCAACCCAGCCGCCATCATTACCGACGGGTTCGACGTATTGGTGCACGATGTAATTGCCGCAATCACCGTCGACCCATGGGTCATGCTGGTGGATTTGCCTTTTGACGCAAACGTCACCCGCGCGTCAGCATAACTATCGCTACGACTGCCTTTGGTGACGGTGGCGGCAGCCACTGTTTTACTAAATACTTTTTGCATGGCGTCATTAAACGACTGCTTGAGCCCCGTCATCGCCACGCGATCTTGGGGGCGACGCGGGCCGGCCACACTTGGCTCGATAGAACTCAAATCCAACTCGAGCAACGAATTAAATATAGGAATCGCTGCCCCATCGACACGGAACATCCCCTGTGCTTTGGTATAGGCTTCGACCAATGCCACGACGTCGTCGGGGCGACCGGTGCCACGCAAGTAGTTCAAGGTTTCGGCGTCGACCGGGAAGAACCCACAGGTTGCGCCGTATTCTGGAGCCATATTGGCGATGGTGGCACGGTCGGCCAGACTCAACCCACTCAAGCCATCACCACAAAATTCGACAAATTTATCGACCACCCCGTGTTTGCGCAACAATTCGGTCACACGCAACACGAGGTCAGTGGCCGTCGCACCTGGGCGCAAGCGCCCGGTCAAGCGCACGCCGACGACTTCGGGGGTCAACATGGCGAGGGGTTGGCCAAGCAATACTGCTTCGGCTTCGATGCCACCCACACCCCAACCCAACACGCCCAGGCCGTTGATCATGGTGGTATGACTATCGGTTCCCACCAATGTATCGGGCATGGCCACTGCGTCGCCGTCGATGGTTTTGACGAGCACCCCTTTTGCCAAAAACTCAAGATTCACTTGGTGACATATGCCGGTCATCGGTGGCACAACGCTAAAGTTCGAAAAACTTTGTTGACCCCACCGCAAAAACTCATACCGTTCACGGTTGCGACTAAATTCAAGGTCAGTATTAATTTGCAACGCCATCCCATTCCCAAATGCGTCTACTTGCACTGAGTGGTCGACGACCAAATCGGCTTGAGCAAGCGGATTGATGAGGGCAGGGTCACCACCGAGCTGTTGCATGGCATCACGCATCGCTGCCAAATCAACCACTGCCGGGACACCGGTGAAGTCTTGCATCAACACCCGGGCTGGCTTGAACGCCACTTCGCGTGACCCCGCACTAGCTGGTGTCCATTGCGCCAACGCAGCCACATCATCGCTACTCGTAAATCCATCCCCAATATTGCGGAGCAATGCTTCGAGCACCACTTTGATTGAAAACGGTAATTTGGCGAGATCGACTCCATTGATGGAGCGTAATGCTTCAAGACGATAGATCACGTATTGTGCGCTACCGACTTTGAGCAACGACCGTGCGCCAAATACATCATTCACTGCATCACTCATAACCGGCACCTTTCGCTCTGCAGAGAGCACCCTGCGACTACCTGCATCAATAGCGTTATTATAAAGCAATTATCACACCACGCTGTCACGAGACTCCTTCCTCGCCGGTTATATTTATCTTTTTTTTAGCAAATACCGCGCATCAAATCATCATTCCACGTTAAAAATCCAATACAATACCCGCGCAAACGTTTGTATTCAACATAAATAAACTAAAGTATTTTCATGGTTCAATGGGGAAGAAAATAAAAATTCCCGTTCCTCGTTTTTTACCATCGCCGAAACACCAATGCAACGAAAGGTATTTGCGTTGATG
>CALQBW020000071.1 GCA_943328915.2 Singulisphaera sp. GP187
AACATAACAATAGATGGTGTGAAAGTGAACCATTATCAGCTCACACCTTTGCGGCATCAAATGAGTATGGTCCTCCAAGAAACTTTTTTGTTTTCGGACAGTGTCAAAGATAACATCCGTTATGGCAAACTTGATGCAAGCGACGACGATGTGATAGCGGCAGCTAAAGACGCTAATGCGCACGAACTAATCAATTCATTGCCACAAGGCTACGACACGATCCTGGGCGCAAAAGGCGTGGCACTGAGTCAAGGCCAACGACAATTGATAGGAATTGCCCGGGCTATTTTGGCCAAACCAAATATTTTGATCCTCGACGAAGCCACCAGTAGCGTCGACACCCGCACCGAAATTCTCATCCAACAAGCGTTAGCGCGAATGTTGCGCGGGCGTACAAGCTTTGTTATTGCACACCGGCTTTCGACCATTCGTGGCGCCGACCGGATTGTAGTGCTTGACCATGGCAAAGTGATGGAGATCGGCAGCCACGAACAACTCATGGCTGCCGGTGGGATGTACGCCGATCTTTATCAACGTCAATTTGCGAGCTTAGTTATTCCGGTCGATCCTTCGGCGGCATGATTGTCCGTTTGACTAAAGAGGCAACCGCACGAATAGGTCCGGTGCGAACCGTAGTGGCGGGCAACGACTGCAAAAATTGTTGCCCGTATTTTTTGCTGGTCAAACGGCGATCAAGCACAATGACGATACCGCGGTCATCTTTTGCCCGCACCAATCGACCAAAACCTTGTTTGAACTTCAAAATCGATTGCGGCAATGAATATTCATTAAATGCGTCAGTAAATTGTTCTGCTCGGGCTGCATAAATAGGGTCACTCGGCACTGCAAAGGGTAGTTTCGTAATAATCAATGCAGACAATGCATCACCAACCACATCGACCCCTTCCCAGAAACTCGAGGTACCAAACAGCACGCTCCGTGGTTCAGTTTTGAATCGCTCCAGAATCAATTTGCGCGATCCATCCATGTTTTGTCCCAACAAATTAATCCCCTGTTCGGCCAACTGGTCATACACAGCGTTATAGGTGTTGCGTAATGCACTTGTGGCGGTGAACAGTACGAGGGTGCGCCCCGCCGCGGCAATGGCCGTATCGACAATTGCTTGTTCGAGTATTTGTTGGTATTCAAAATCTTTAGGCTCGGGCATATCTTGCGGGAGATAAAGCAACACTTGTTGTTCATAATCAAACGGGGATTCAAGTTGGAAATGATGATCGGTCTGCACCCCAAGTCTCTGTTGGACATATTCAAACCGATTATTGACCGACATCGTTGCAGACGTTAAAATAACACTTTTTTTCTGGTCAAACAACCGTTCACGGAGCAAGCTCGCAACTTCAAGCGGTGCAATTGCAAGTTGCAGTTCGTCGCGGTTCCGTGCTTGGAGCATCCAGGTGATTAATTTCGTATCGTCTCCATAAATAAAACTAACCATATTTGTGTTGAAATCCAACACGAAACGATTCAAGGATTTCGTTTGGCTCGCCAAAGCTTCGTAATCAAGAATATTTGCATCGACGAGGGCATCAACGAGTTGGGCAAGGTCGTTCAGTTGGAGAGCAATACTTTCAAATGACAGTGACACGTTTTCCCAAGCGGGGAGAATGGGCTGCCATTTGCTCAAGCGACGAGTGGCGGCCGTAATCCGCAAGCGCGTATCATAGCTATTTATTTCGGCTTCTTGCAGCATGACAATTGTAAACAAATCAAATAATTCACGGATTTGGGTACGGGCGCGTGCTATAAAGGGATTGGTGCGTTCAACGATCCGTGCCATATGTTCACTGACATCACGGCCGGCAGTACTTCCTTTGAGATACGTTGGCAACCGCAACAACAAGCCTTCGGCTTGGACCTGACCACCTTCATGAATCATGCTATCAAAAAAAGATATGACATCGGTATAATCAAGCCGCCAACCAAATTGATCAGTGGCGACGTCTTCGAGATTGTGGGCTTCATCTATGACCACATAGTCATACGGAGGCAAAATAGGTGATTCCATGACCATATCAATTAACATTAAGGCATGGTTCACCACCACCAAATGCGCGGCCTCAGCTTGGCGACGAGCCAAAAAGAACCAACATTGGTCAAAAAATGAGCATGCGGGGCCATTACACAGGTCAAACCCAGCATGTAACCGATTCCAAGTGACCATTTCACGGTCAAACAACGCAATTTCATTGCGGTCACCAGCGTTAGTTTTGGTCGCCCACATTGCCACTTTGAGTAAGGACTTGGTATCTTCGTCGTTTATCCCACCTATTACTTTTGTATCTTCAAGTCTACGCAAACAAAGATAATTACTGCGACCTTTTAATAATGCGGATTGCAAATCAACATCGGGGATTTGTGTGTTGCCCGCAGCACGTTCGGCATCAAAAATTTCGGTGAGTGCTGGGATATCCTTGAAAAACAACTGGTCTTGCAAATTGATTGTATGGGTCGTCAACACCACGCGTTGGCCGCGTTCGATCGCATGCAGCGCAGCAGGAACAAGATAAGCGAGACCCTTCCCCGTCCCAGTACCTGCTTCGACAATCAGATGGTTCCCCGTATTAAATGCTTCTGCAACTGCTGTCGACATCGTCACTTGTGGTTCACGTTGTTCGTACCCAGGAAATAGCCTGCCAAGTACACCGTCCGTAGAAAATATTTTTTCCACGGTTGTCTTCCGAATTGGCGTTGAAGAATTGGTGGGTTCGAGCGGGGTGTAGTCGTCAAGGGAACGCACGCGCCGGGGTTTATTTTTGCCAAATGTCGCTTTGGCTACATCACTCAATGCTTGGGCGAAAATTGGACGGAGTGACCAAGTCGGCAGTGCGCGCGTTATCCGTAGTACTTCTTCGATCAACGCCATGTCATTGTCGATGAGCAATTCGTAGAGACGACAAAAAAGGTGATGTGCCAATCGGGCATCATACAACGCGCGATGCGCTGCACCATCGTCCTGGACTATAACACCGAGTTTTTTGACCAAATCAGTCAGCTTAAAACTACCACTATTGGGTGCCACCAACGTAGCTAATTCAAACGTATCGATGGCGGGTTGTTTGAGGCGCAACCCAGAACCAGCCAACATACGCACATCGAAATCAACACTATGCCCAAGCACCGGATCATCGCCAATAAAGGCTTTCAATTGGGCACGGACATCAGCAAATGATGGTTTATCAACAACCATATCGTCAGTAATATTGGTAATACGCGAGATTTTGAATGGGATTGTAACGCTCGGTTTAACTAACGTGGTAAAGTGCTCAACTTCGGTGTGGCCGCGAAATCGTACCGCTGCTACTTCAATAACTTCATCATCAATATCGCTTAAACCAGTTGCCTCAACATCAATGGCAACCATGGTTGCATCGTACATGATACGTTTCCTAACCTGTGAATCTATGAAGGGTTTGGGATATAGAAACTATATTCCACATTGGTATTATACCTAATCTCAATCAATTTGACAGTCCGCAAAAGAGGTCGTATTATTATCAGCATGTTACACACAAAGCAATGCCGGTTGACATACACCACTACTACTCGCAGCCACACCATTACCGGTGTGGCATAGCATTGTGGTGAGTGGTTTACGGTTGACACGGTGTCGCCCCCCTCCCACAAGGAGGGGGGTTTTTGTATGAAAGGTTGCTATGTTACTCGAAGACTATCGTGCGTTTCTGCCAATAACGGCAAAAACACCCATGCTGTCGTTGTCAGAAGGGCATACGCCGCTTTTGGAAGTACCACGATTAGCAGCTGCAGTCGGTGTTGCGAAATTATATGTAAAACTCGAAAGTATGAACCCAACCGGCTCATTTAAAGACCGTGGCATGGTCATGGCCGTCGCCAAAGCGATTGAAGCGGGTTCGCAGTCCGTCATCTGTGCATCAACAGGGAATACGTCGGCAAGTGCTGCGGCCTATGCTGCTCGCGCCGGGATTGAAGCCGTGGTGGTTGTGCCATCGGGGAAAATTGCATTGGGGAAATTGGCACAAGCCCTGATGTACGGCGCTCGGTTACTGGTGATAGAAGGCAATTTCGACGACGCATTACGAATCGTGCGAGAAATTTCCGAATCACACCCACTCACTCTCGTCAATTCAGTCAATCCATACCGCATCGATGGCCAAGCGACCGCAGCCTATGAAATATGCGATGAACTTGGGTTTGCGCCCACTGGCTTATGCCTCCCGGTAGGCAATGCAGGGAATATCACCGCATATTGGCACGGCTTCAAACAATATCACGCCGCCGGAAAAATCAGCGCTTTACCGCGCATGTTGGGATTTGAAGCAAGTGGCTCCGCAGCAATTGTCCGCGGTACCCCCATCGCCTACCCCGAAACAATCGCAACGGCCATCCGCATCGGCAATCCAGCCAGCTGGAAACAAGCAGTTGCTGCTCGTGACGAATCTGAAGGAATTATTGGTGAAGTAACCGATAGTGAAATTTTGGCCTCATGGCGTGATTTGGCTCGCCAAGAAGGGGTATTTATCGAACCGGCATCTGCAGCCGGAGTAGCAGGTCTGCGGAAATTAGTTCAAACCGGTCAAGTCGACCGCGACGGCACATATGTCGCTGTCCTGACCGGCCATGGACTGAAAGACCCCAATACTGCGGTCGAACAATTTGCCACTCCTGTACCAATTCCAGCAAACATGAATGCCATTGTCAAATGGCTCGGATTATAAAACGAGGAACATATGAGCGTACTTGCAATGAAGTTTGGTGGCACGTCGGTAGGGAGTAGCGCAGCGATCGGGATGCTCTGCAAAATTGTGCTTGATCAAAAAACAAAATGGGATAACGTTGTTGTGGTTGTTTCGGCCATGAGTGGGGTGACTGATATTTTGATCAATGGAGCGAATGCCGCCGCCAAAGGCGACAAATCGAGTACCAACGCAAGCGCAGACGCACTCCGGAAGCGCCATATCAGTACATTGGGTGAACTCGCAGACGGTCATTCGAGTAGGAATGAACTCGCCCGACAAATCGAAGTGTTGATTAGCGAATATGAACTCTTGATTCACGCAGTTGGTGTTCTCGGTGAGGCATCGCCTAGAGCAATTGACGCTATCGCAAGTCTCGGTGAACGCATGAGTGTGCGTTTAGTCACCGCAGCATTATTAGCAAGCGGTATCAGCGCCCAAGCAGTTGATGCCAACTCAGTGGTTTTGACGACGAGTGAATTTGGGAATGGGGCGCCGATATACCCTCAAACACGCACCCAGATCCGCACTGCAATTATGCCCATGTTTGCCCAAGGAATTACCCCGGTCATTACCGGTTTTATTGGTGCAACCGCAAGCGGGGCAATAACCACACTCGGACGCGGTGGCAGCGATTATAGCGGGGCTATTTTCGGAGAAGCATTAGACGCCGATGAAGTTGACATCTATACCGATGTCGATGGGGTGATGACCACTGATCCGCGTCTGGTCAAACATGCCAAGGTGCTCAATCACCTGTCGTACGCCGAAATGAGCGAACTGGCATATTTCGGGGCAAAAGTGCTTCACCCCAAGACTATCCGCCCAGTGATAGAACGGGGCATTCCCATCCGCATCCGCAACACGTTCAACCCGAGCCATGTCGGCACATTGGTGACGCGTGTCTCAGAACCGACCACACATGCCATCCGCGCAGTTACTGTTATCCGCAATATGAACCTGATTACCGTTGAAGGTCGCGGGATGATAGGGGTCCAGGGTGTAGCAGCGCGCACGTTCAGTGCGGTAGCCCACGCGGGCGCAAATGTGCTGATGATTTCACAAGCATCTTCTGAACAAAGCATCTGTTTCGTCATTCCCAATAAATCGACCCAGCCTGTGATCAATGAACTCGAACAATCGTTGAAACACGAACTTGAACGGGGCGATATTGATCAAATAAAATCACGTGATGAAGTTGTGATTGTGACAGTCGTCGGCGTCGGTATTCACGAACGTCCAGGGGTCGCAGCCAAAGTTTTTAGCGCAATCGCCGAGGCAAAAGTGAATATTTTGGTAATTGCCCAGGGTTCATCTGAATGTTCAATTAGCATTGTAGTAGCCGCAAGTGATGGCGATATCGCCGTCAAAGCGCTCCACGAATTGGCATTGGCATAGGAAAATTAATCAAATCCAGAATATTCATCAAGTAATCGGATCTGGCTTGGTGGATCACCTCACGCACGCGCACTTTTTGCTTTCGCCAGATGGAATCGTTACGACACAAAGGAGTCAGTATGAACTCAAAACGCATTCCCGTAGCCATCCTCGGTGCGACCGGTGCCGTTGGACAACGCATGATTCAATTACTTGAAAACCACCCGTGGTTTGAAATAACCGTGCTCACTGGCTCTGATCGCACTGTTGGTCGCCCATATGGCGAATTGGTGCGCTGGGTACTCGATGGTGCTCCACCGGCCAGTGTAGCCAACCTGATTGTGCAACCGAGTGATGTCGTCGCCGAAGTAGCCATAGCCTTGTCTGCATTACCGACAGATGCAGCCAAGCTCTATGAACCATTGTGGGCAGCACACACTGCGGTATGTTCGAATGCGTCGTCATACCGTATGACCAGCGATGTGCCATTGATTATCCCCGAAGTCAATCCTGAGCACGTGCATATGATCGACGATCAACGCAAAGCTCGGGGCTGGCGTGGGGCCCTCGTCACCAACCCCAATTGTTCAGTGATTGGTATCGCGATGGCACTTAAACCACTCTATGACGCCGTCGGACTCGACATCGTCCAAATCGCTACGTTGCAAGCCGTGTCGGGTGCTGGATACCCAGGCGTGCCGTCACTCGATATCATCGACAACATAGTGCCCAATATCGCCAATGGTGTTGAAGAAGAAAAAATCGAAGCAGAACCATGTAAAATCCTTGGCCGTTATGACAACGCAGGAATCACCATGGCGCAAATGCGTATGAGTGCCCAAGTTACCCGTGTGCCAGTCACTGACGGGCATACGGCACTCATTTCACTGAAATCCTTGCGTGGATTGACTGTTGAAAATGCCAACGAGATTTATTCAAGCTGGCAAGCACCGCAACTCGTACGCGATTTGCCTTCTTCACCGGCGCAACCGCTCATCATTCACACGCACCCCGAACGTCCGCAGCCTCGCCGTGATCGCGATTTGGGCAATGGGATGAGCGTTTCAATCGGGCGGATTCGCAGCTGTCCTGTCAATGACTTGCGCATGGTAGTGTTATCGCACAATACGATTCGTGGCGCCGCTGGCGGGGCGATTTTGAATGCCGAACTTTTGGTCGCAGCTGGGTATGCCGGCAAATAGCCGAAGGAGTCGTTGATGCAAATCTATGGACGTCACGCCGTGGCCGATGTGTTGGGCGATTTTGTGGCCTACCGCAATATTCGTCCAATCGATGCCCGCCTACCAGGACTGCAAGACATTGCCCCCAACACCCAGCCACGCAAAGGCGACGATGCATATGCGAATGTGGCTATCACTATTTTGAAAGCCGCTCAATCGTTACGCAAGGCAGACGCAATCCAGCGCTTTCACATGATTGGCGATACCCGCCAGAGTGACGGCGGGACGTATCTCACCATCGCAAAACGCTCAGGATGGCAGGGTGCGGCGTTTATTTGCGACGAAAACCGCAGCGAAGATCCGTTGTATGCAGTGTCGAATGACGCAGGCATTTATACGTCGAATAGGTGGCGGAATATCGACACATTTGCCGCGCAGAATATCGTCGATCAACATACTGCCATTTTGATAGACCTCGACAAAACGTTTATCGGTGCACGTGGCCGCAATCACAAACTCATCGACACCGCCAGACTCACAGCCCTCAAAACCGCCGTCACCACGGTACTTGGAAATAATTACAACGATGCCGTCTTTAGCGACACATACCACCGATTCAATCAGCCGCGCTTCCACCGATTTACCGGTGACAATCAAGATTTCTTGGCATTTATTTGTGTCATGGCCGGCGGCGGAATCGTATCACTCGATGGCTTACAATCAATGCTTGAACAAGGGATTATGCGCGATTTTTCTCATTATGTCGATTTAACTGAAGCACGCATTCAAACATTTAAATCCCCCCTCGAAGAATTCCAACGTGATTTCGCGCAACTGTACCGCGCTGGTGATATGACTCCCTTCAAGGCCTTCCGCTACATCGAATATACCGAAACCGCAGCACGATTTGGCTGCGCGCCCGATAATTTAGATGCGCTGGATTTGTTGTCTCGTGAAATCGTCATTACTGGCGAATTATGGCAAATCGCTCAGCAATGGCAGGCCCAAGGCGCGTTGCTGTTTGGCTTGTCTGACAAGCCCGACGAAGCAGCCTGCGGCACCGGCGAAGGGAATCCTATCCACCGTCTCGTCACGCATGTTGTGGGGACGTAATAATGAAAAACGATATGATTGCCCATATATTACGCACGAATAAAACAATTGCGATAGTAGGGTTATCCAGCAAACCTGAGCGAGCGAGTTATCAAGTGGCAGCCTATTTACAACGTCACGGCTACCGGATTATCCCCGTCAATCCCCGCGAAACACACGTACTTGGTGAGCAGGCCTATGCCACACTGCGTGACGTACCGCTAGCCATCGACATCGTCGATGTGTTTCGCGAATCGAGTGCCGTGCCAGAGATTGTGGCCGAGACGATTGCCATCGGGGCCAAGGTATTGTGGTTGCAACTCGAGATCTACCATGCCGAAGCCGAGGCCCAAGCCCAGGCTGCCGGTATTACCGTCGTCAGTGATGTCTGTATCAAAATAGCCCACGCCGATGTAACGGCGTAGGCATACCAAATCTCATCAAGCTTTAGGCATCTCCACATACCACCATGGCATGACCTTCGATCACCGGTACGGTGACGTGGTAATAACCATCGTGGTGTGTGTATTTTAGTTCCTGCATACTAGGAGCAAGGTACATTTCGCCAATTGGTCGATCTGCACGAATGGCGATTTGGACATTGTAGAGCGGGATGACGTCTTCGATAACATCAAAATCTAACCCGCGCCGTTCGGGAATATAGTGCAACAGATGCACAATGGTGCGCTGGGATTGGCGCATCACCGAGCTCGTAATCGTCGAAGGGCCTTGATGGCGCAATAGCGGCGTGGGCAACAGGCGTGCTATGGCGTCAGCCACCAGTTGTTTGACCCAACGTGGCGCATTGGTGTGGTATTGGGTGAATACGGGGTGGGCAAAATAAATCACCCGCCCGGCCTGCGTCACCGCCGGTGCCCCCGCCACCCCCGCCGATGGCGTGTGGCGGTGCGAGCTAAAGTGACGCCACGAACGCTCAAAATAGGGCTGTGCGGTATGCGCCAACACCGTCGTACCGTCACGAGGCACGACCTGCGTACCACGCAAATACATGGCATGTTCGGTACGCGGGAGACTTTGGCCGATAGTATCGCTGGGCACGATGAAATCGGGGCTCATGGCAATGTCACCCACACAATCAACGCCCAACACCGGCAAAATCGTTTGGTTGTTGCTCATCCCTGAGCGGTGCGAGGCAATCAACGCACCGCCATTGGCGACATAATCACTCAACTTGGCACTAGTGGCGTCGTCGAGAACAGCTTCATCGGCCAAAATAATCAGTTTGTATGGGGCGAAATCAGCGTGGGTGTCGACAATATCAAACTGCATGCTCAGTTCTTCGAGCATCCGTACCACCCCAAAGGTGGCGGCGGGGATGGCATCGGCCCACGACGACGACACGGCTTTTTCGAGTGACAACACGGCAATGTCGGTGACGGCCTGAGCATCGACGCACCATTGCTCACGGCGTTCGACTTCTTTATAGACCGAGCCAATCAAATCATAGACGTCGCGATCAATCAAACCATTGGGGTGCAATTGATCACCCACGCTACAGGCGGTGCCGTGGGCCAGCATGCGAAAAACTTCGAATTCGAGGGCTGCTTTGTTTTTGAAGGAATGAAAATCACCCCACGACGTATGAAACTTGCCGGTCATGCCCAGTACGGGCATCCCCAAGGTGCGGGCGTAGCGCACGGCGATGGGGAAGTGCAGGTAGCCCCAGCCACCACTGGGCAACGTTTCAATTTCCCAGTGACTATAGGAAGCAGCCCAACGGCGGTCGCGCGGAGCCACATGCCCGGCATTATAAAACACCGTCGCGTTGGGGACAAGTGATTGGACGACAGCGGTCATGTCACGCTTGAAACGAGTGCTTGTTTCGGCACCCCATTGCAGTCGATCAGCTTCGACTGATGGATCAAGACCAGTGGCCATCATGGCCATGCGACAGTGGTAACAGACACAGGGGATGGGTTGCACTATGTCAAAAAAGAAGCCATCGACTTGGCCCATCGACTCTACCACGTCACGCACATTGTCGAACAAAAATTCACGGTAGGGCGATCCGACGCACAAAAAGAGATAAAACCCCGCTTCGAACAATGGTTGGCCATGCCGATTGACACTAAATGGATTACCAGTAGCATCCATGGCCAGCCATTCGGGATGATGCATGGCCGTGTAATAATCCCATTGAACGGTTATGTAAACTGGTGCATTGATTTGTGATTCACGACAAGCATTGACTTGGTCGACGAGGAGGTTGTTTTGCAGATGCGGGTGGACACGTTCGGGGAAGCGTTTGCTGTGGTAGTAGAGCATGCCGTGATGGCAGCGGGCAAATACCGTCACCGAATCGACGTGTGCTTCACGTAAGGTACTGGTAAATTGCTCCGAATCGAATTCACCAGCGATATTGCCAATCAATTCACTGGTATGAAAATCCAAATGCACTTGGCGCATACGCATACATCACCTCATTGTGAAAAAACGGAATTCACGGTTAGTATACCGTGATTCCTTGGTGTATCCGATTTAATTGAACCCGCAAAATAGAATTGCTGTTAGATGGCTTTTTGGCGACGTAACCGCAGCACAAACAACGTAGCAACGCCAGCCAGCATGATCGGCAATACGATGATATCCGGCAAGTTTAATTTTGGAATAACAATCGACAATAATGCGTAGGCGGTTGCAACACCTGATGCGACAAATGGCCAAATGTCGTGGGAATCAAACCACATCCGTCCAATACCGTATACCAACAAAAACGCCACACCAATGAGCAAACCAAGAATAGCCCCACCAAATAATGGCACCCACATGAGACCGGCAAAAACTGCACCACAGGCGATTGACACAATAGTTAACGAATACCAGCGACGAACAATTGCCACTACAAAGGCAAACACGGTCAGTCCGATAAAAAAACCGAGTTGCGGCTTTATATACGTTGAAAGTAATGAATCGATAATTCCATGATCAATAGCTAACAGCATGACAATTGCGACAATACACAATCCAAACACGCGATTCGTATTTGCGCTTGAGGAAGTGATACGCAATGGGATTGTGGGCATGCCTTCAGACGTGAATTGATCTATATCAAGTTTGGGTACTTCGTTCATCATGTGCTCCTCTATAACGTGACTTTGCAATGCAATGCTTTAAGTTTGAAAAAATAATTTTAAACCCAATACATTTTACACACAATTCTCATTTTGCAAAACGTGAATCAAAATAATATACATAATCTTTACAAAACGAAATATTCACTATTAATGGAACTCTTTACGACAATTAGGATACTATACAAGTACGAACTTTAGAGGAGTAACAATGCGTAGTGCAGATGCGATTCGGTTGGCAACATTGGCATCGTTATGGGGTGGCTCGTTTTTGTTCATGCGGATCGCTGCACCAGAGCTTGGGGCAGCCTGGGTGGCCTTTGGTCGCGTCCTTATTGCGGCAGCACTCCTATTGAGTTATGCCAAAATACGTAGCGTAGATTTGCAATTCCGCCGGTTTTATAAAGAATACATCGTCATAGGATTTTTTCAATCTGCGTTACCATTTTTTTTGTTTGCTACAGCCGAGACCAAAATTTCCGCAGGTTTGGGATCAATCCTCAATGCAACGAGTCCATTATTCGGGTTGATAATCGGCATGATGATTGGTGATGAAAAAGTCCGCTTTGATCGTATCCTCGGGATTTTTGTAGGAATAGCCGGTGTCGCGGTGTTAGTTCGTTTTGATGTAGGGGTATTCGATATGGCAATCATCGGTGCAATTGCCTGTTGTCTCGGTGCAGCGTTGTCCTACGGAATATCAAGTAATTACACAAGGCGTTATGTCAATGGCGCCCCGGCATTAGGGATGGCAGCTTTTAGTCAAACTGCTGCCGTAATGTGGCTCTTGCCACTCGCTATTTTGTATCCACCAAGTGGCGTCATAAGCAGCAGTGCAATTATTGCCGTGAGTCTGCTGGGA
>CALQBW020000072.1 GCA_943328915.2 Singulisphaera sp. GP187
CCAACAATTGGGTCACCACACTCGCGGGAATAACATCATCGCAAGTTAACACCATCAGTGATTGCTCACGTGGAGCCAATCGACCGACTTGCATGCTCGAAATATTGACGTCGACGGTGCCCAGCAACGTCCCTACCCGGCCAACCATCCCCGGCCGGTCACGGTGATAGGTAAACAATAATGAACCGACAGGCTCAAAGGTGACCCAATAGCCATCGAGCTCAACTACATAGGGCCGGTCGCGTAACACAGTCCCACTAAAAATATGTACACCACTGGCAGTGTGGGCTTGGAGCTCGAGCATCCCGGCATAATTTTCGACTTCGGATACCGTGCGCTCACCAAATCGTACGCCACGTTCTTTGGCAATGATAGGTGCGTTAACGGCAGTAATGCGCTGTTCGCTTACTCCGGCCAGCAATCCTTGGAGTAATGCCACGCGTAATGGCGTGGTGTTGGTGTTGGCCAGCTCGCCAGCATACACGAATTCATACCGCTGAATCGGCTCATCAGCAAGCCCCAAACATAATTTGCCGAGGCTTCGTGCCAACGTCGCATACGGTGTGAGAAAATTGACTTCTTCGGGCGCAATATACGGTGCGTTTACTGCATATCGAGGTGATTCACCTTTGAGGGCGTCGAGTACGCCATCGGCCACATCGACACCAGTCGATGCTTGAGCTTCGACGGTCGATGCACCCAAATGAGGGATGGTAATGACTTTGGGGTTATCAAGCAATGGTGAATTAATCGGAGGTTCTTGTTCAAAAGCGTCGAGCGCAGCGCCGCTAAGCCGATTGTTGGCCAATGCTTCGGCCAACGCAACTTCGTCGATTACTCCACCACGCGCGGCATTGATAATATACGCCGTTGGTTTCATCATGGCGAGACGATTCGCATTGAGCAAATGACGAGTAGCATCTATCAACGGGACATGTAACGAGACAAAATCACTGCGTTGCAAGACTTCGTCCAAGGCGCACAACGTGACACCGAGTTGCAAGGCACGTTCCGTCGAAACGACCGGATCGTAGGCTATTACTTCCATTTCGAGGGCACGAGCGCGTCGCGACACTTCGGCACCAATGCGCCCAAAACCAACCAGACCAAGCGTTTTGCCGCGTACTTCGTGCCCCATGAACTTAGCACGACTCCAGCCTCCCTGAGAGACATGTTGATGAGCTTGGGGTAAGTGGCGAGCCAACGCCAATATCAAACCAATGGCAAGCTCTGCCACAGCGACACTATTTGATGCAGGTGCATTGACAACGACAATCCCGAGGCGGGTGGCACTTTCGACATCAATGTTGTCTACGCCCGTCCCCGCCCGACCGACCACGCGTAATTTTGTGCCCAGCGCCAACAATTCCGCATCTACTTTGGTGGCACTCCGGACTATAAGCGCATCATAATCGCCAATAATTGCCAATAATTCCGGACGTTTGATGGTCGGTTTGACATCAACTTGCGCCGAATGAACCAATCGTGCCAAGCCTTCGTCGGCAATTGGTTCTGCAACCAAAATACGAAACATAGCGAGACTCCAATAAAAAGCGGAACCCTGCGGTTCCGCATCATTGCGAACTAACCATATTGTATCACCAACATTCGAGATAAGAGAGGGGATTGACATTCACATCGTGTTGGTAAATTTCATAATGGAGATGCGGACCACTCGCATACCCTGTCTCACCGACCCACCCGATAATCATCCCTGGCTCGACCTGTTGGCCACTCACAATATTGAGTTTGCGCAGATGGGCATATGCAGTCGCCCATCCATTGATTTGATCAGTAATACGCACGTAATTGCCTGCAAGCCAATTGTTGGGGACGACACGGGCAATTCCCGAATGCAATGCGACAATCGGTGCACCGAGAGTATCGCTTGGGTCTGCATTCCCATCACCACTGGAATCAACTGCTAGGTCAACAGCTCCCCAAATCGAGGCAGGGGCGTGAGTGCCAACGCCATATCCTTGTGTCATGATGACTTTGCCCTTCAGGGGGCGCACTGGGCAGCCAAACGGAGCCCCAGGTATACCGCGTTTTGATGCAATCGCAGCTAACGGGTGACTAGATGCGACATTCACGAGAGGTTGCACGGCAGATGCAGATTCAGTGGTGATGATTTTCTGGGAAACGTCAGGGCTCAACGCTAATTGCACCAAATTGAGGCGAAGCTGATTGATTGCGCCATCGGCAGGGCCAGCCAACTGGATCGCGTTCCGTTCGGCGAGAACTCTTGGTGCCGGCATGCTCAACACGAACATTGATCCGCCAAGCATCACAATTGACGAAGCAATGATAAATATCGATCCGAGCCCGAGCATCCATACATATGGGCTGAATTTATTTGATTTCGGCAAATGGGTGAGTTGTTTGACGGTTACTTCATATAATGTGCTTACGCGCGCTAATTGTGTGGCGTCAAGTGCTTGCTTATCGTGTTCAGCCGCAACAATTTCACGCACGGGTATGCCGGTGCGTGTGGCAACTTCAACCAACGATAAACCACTTTTTTGCCGTAATAATTGTAACGTGTTTTCCATCATTAACTCCATACATCACAATACCATGATGGCAGTGAGCAGGATAGTTACAAAGATTACGGCACGATGAGACATTTACGCAAGCCGTTATTAATAGCATCAACACCGTTTTGCAATGAAATATCGTGGAGCAGTACGAGTGGTAACACCGATTCATATGCATCCCAACGGCAAATTGTAATATCATCATAAAATTGCGGCTGCAAAGTGTCGATTTGGGGCGCCAATACGGCAAATAACGCATCATCTGGCAAAGCACCGCTTGCCGCCACGGCGCGATTCAGGGGGACCCACCGCATGCTGCGCACCAATTCCGTTTGCGCGGGGAGTGCCTGAAGCGCTTGGATAAATTGGATGACCTGTGCCTGCCGCGCTGCGGGAATTGATTTGGGAATAATTGCATACACTACATCAACAGGTGGCAGCAACGATTGTCCGGTCGGACTATAGATGGGGGCAGGTGCGAAATTGACGGCTAATTGATCGGGATTGCGTTCATATCGCCGGATGGCAGCATCACCATCGATGGTAAACGGCACGCGCCAATGCACGAAATCAGCCGTCGATTCGACATAGGTTGTGGCATCGCGCGGACCAAGACTGCGTAGATCAACCAGTGATTGTAATGCAGTTTCTGCCATTTCATTGGGCAATACAGACCCCGTATCGGTCAAGACACTGCTCGCACCAAGTTGATTGAGCACCATTTGGAACCAGCGGCCATCAGCCCATGAAAATCCCATTTTGTAGTGGACACGCCCGGTAATGAACTTATTAATACTCATCAGTTCGGCGGTACTACGCGGGATTGACGAAAGGAGGTCACTATTGGAAATGCTGACCAAATAATTGCGCGCCGCCAGCGGCATCACCATGTATGTTGCGTTATGAGTGACGGCACGGTCATAAAGTGGGTAATGGTCCACGGTAATCGGCGGCGCAGTTTCGGCAACAACGTTAAGTTTTATCAGTTGTTGCACGTCATATTCTGTGCCGATCCAAACATCCACCCGATCAGCGACGGAAGTGGTGCTTGCTAACGCGTAGGAGCCATCAGGGGACCGCGCATCCACTGCAATCGGCAACTGCTGGAGTGCGGCAGTTTTTGTCAACACATCAATCAACGGCTGCGGTGAATTATTATCTGACTGAATCAACCGCACTTGGATAGCCACCGGTAACGGCACTTCTGTCGCTGTTGGCGCAGGAGCAACCGTGGCTGTAGCCGATACCAGTGTTGCCACAGCGGTCGCCGTGGCAGGCATCGTTGGCGTACCGACGGAGCCGCCGAACGAGGGCCGACCACAACCCGTCATCAAAATACAAATAAACACAAACACCGTGCCACGCCGTAGCTCAGACAACATATTATTCCTCATTGGTCAACGATGACCGCACCTGGGCGGTCATGTGGGGCTGGAAGGCGTCACAAGCCAATAAAAGCGCACCCACTACTGGCTCACACGGTAACAATACAGCTTTGGCAGCAGGGGAAACTTGCTTCAATGCTTGTGAAAACGATTCAAACAATGCTTTGGCTACCCCGCCTGCAATCACTACCGTATGTTGGAGGATATCTAAATCAAGCTGGCGGGCAACCGCACTGGCATTTTCGGCAAGCAGTTGGGCAGCGTCTTGCACTATCTTCATGGCGGCATTATCACCAGCGACAGCAGTTTGGGTCACGATTGGGGCAAACGTCGCCAAATCACGAATAATCGTACCCCGCGACAACCCTTCGGCCAATGTGGGAATATCAACCGTACCCCCCCAAGCACACAACAATGATGTCAATACCGTTGGGGCAATTCGCCCATAGTGGGCGTGGGCAGCCATCCGCATTGCCGCAGTGGTTAGGCTTTGGGCACCATCAAAATCACCCCAGGCGCTCCCTAACCCAAAGGTGCGGAACCGTCGCCCATCAATGCCCACTCCAGCAACGGTGCTGCCGGTACCAGCAATGACCCCCACTCCAAATTGGTGATTACTTCCTGCCCGCAACGGCAAAAAAGCGTCGTTTACCAAAATTAATATCGCATTTGGGGTGAGTGGAGCGAGGAGCGGACGCAAGCGGACTTCGTCAGACGGCCAATCAAGACCAGCCAAGCCCCACGCCACCGCCACCACATCATCTGGATGAACATTGGCGTGGGTCAGCAGATCGTTGATGATGGTAGCGTACAATTGGGCGGCAGCGGCGAGGCCGATACCTTCCCAATTGCCAGCGCCTGCCTGGACGCGGGCCAACAATCGCCCGTGCAAATCGACGGCTATAGCCGTCGTTTTTGTGCCTCCGACATCAACACCAATCAGGATCATTTAGTATCCTTCGTCGAAATTTACAATGTTTAGCAGTTTTTGGCCATGCATGTAGCGCTCGAGATTGGTAATAAACAAATCCATCATTCGACCACGGGTTTTGGGTGAAGAATAAGAAATATGCGGCGTAATCCAGACATTTGGGGCATCCCACAATGGATGCTCAGCAGGCAATGGTTCTTCTGGTAAGACATCAAGCCCGGCACCGGCAATTCTGTTTTCGCACAATGCAACAATCAAATCTTCGGTGTTTATCACTTGACCGCGGGCAACATTTACGATATAGGCTGAAGGCTTCATTTTGGCGAAAGCAGTCGCATCGACCATCCCCCGGGTAATGTCGGTCAATGGGGTGGCAATAACTATTACGTCGGCATCGGGTAAAAGCTTGTGCCATTCGTCATCACTTACCACGACATCGACATATTTGGTCGGTTGCGGGCGTCTTCTACTCCCTATAACGCGCATCCCAAAAGCTTTGGCGCGCTTGGCAGTTTCTTGCCCAATACTCCCCAATCCAACAATTGCCATCGTTTTGCCGTCGAGCTCTTCGAGTTTGGTTTGCTCAGTGGCTTCATAGTCTTCACGCGCATAATTCATCAAAATCCGTGACTGCTTCATATGGGTCAATATAAACATCATCACAAATTCGGCAATCGGAATGGCATGGGCGCCGGCGGCATTCGTCAAGGTAATCCCACGTTCACGCATCATTTCGAGATCGAGGTGATCAATGCCAGCGCTCGGGGTGTAAACCCATTTGACATTGGGCGCCATCGACAAGGTCAGCCGAAACCCTTCGAGTGATGTCCACCAGCGCATAAAAATAGTGGCGTCGCTGGCATCGCCTAGCGGCATTCCCTCGTCGTCGCTGATGACGATTTGCATGTCTGGGTAGAGCGACAGAATACGTTGTTCGATGAGTGGAGCGACGCGATTGGGGATGATAATCTTCATTTTTTTCCTTGTGCAATGGTTTGACCAGGGACGAGGTTCAAGACGTCACACACCACACCTCGCAACGCCAGCTCTGCACTGAACTGCGCCGGGGTGCCCGGTAAACCGGGAAACGTACTATGGTGGATCGGCAACACTGCCGCTGACTTGAGCAGTTTCATCGCATATGCTGCTTCATAGGGTCCCATGGTATAGACATCGCCGATGGGAATCATCGCCACGTCAGGGTGATATAAATCCGCAATAATCGCCATGTCTGCCATCACATTGGTGTCGCCAGCAGCATAGACGGTGATGTCGTTATCGACCCGCAATACAAAGCCAACTTCATTCCCAAACATCCGCGGCCCAACTGATGTCGGCCAGCTATTACTGTGCTGGGCATTGACCATCGTGATACGCACGTCATTGATACGCACCGTGCCACCTTTGTTGAGTGCGAGAATTGATTCTTTAGCGACATCTTGGTAGGTCAGCCATTCGACCGCATCATACTGACAGACAACTTGAGCCCGAGTGTCGTGATAAATCGCCGCTGTGTCGACACAGTGGTCGGTATGGCCATGGGTAATCATGATTATGTCAATACCGAGTTCACGCAATTTGGCGTGCCATTCTGGTGGGCAGGCCGGATTGTTTTCGATCCAGGCATCGATCAAAATGCGGGTACCGGCGGTTGTTTTGAGGTAAATGGTGGAATGGCCAAGCCAGGTAATTTGCATCTATGAGCTCCTATTTCGCCAATGTCGGTTTGAATTGCTGTTGATCAATACTCGCTTCAATCGATGCTGCCATTCGCAAAAGGTTCACATCATCGCGGAAGCGCCCAACGACTTGCATGCCCACTGGCAGGCCGGTAGGGGTCATCCCCACGGGAAGCGAGATGGCAGGATGAGTGGTCATGGTGATATAGGCACACGACATCATCCAATCGACATAGGTTGTCATTTGTTGGTCATTTATATGGGTTACGTAGGGCTGAGTCACATCAAACGGGAGCACTTGGGTGGTAGGGCCAATCACCAAATCATAGCGTTGCATGAACTGTTGCATTGTCAAAAATAATTGCTGTTGCAGACGTTGGGCATGGGCAATTTGGGAACCCGTCAACGCCCGGCCCGCTTCGATATTCCATATGACAGTGTCTTTAAGAAGATGTCGGTGGGTATCGAGCCAAGGACCATTGCCCGTCTCAAACCCGAGTGCCCGTAGAATCTGGAACGATTCACGCGCTCCGGTGAAGTCGGGGCAGACGTCGTCTACGATACAACCCAGCTCGACGAGGCGTTGGCGTTGTTGGGCCAGCACCGCCACCAACGTTGGCTCCATTGGCAAATCGCCCCAATTGAGCGACCACGCCACCCGTTTGCCTTTGAGTGATAGTGCGTCAAATTCACGCAAGCCGCGGGTATCAATCGGCACTGATTGAGGTGCGGTAGGATCATACACAGCCAGCGCTGATAGCATCAATGCCACATCGGCCACATTGCGGGCCATTGGACCATCGACGGACAAGGGGGACCACGAATCGGGGTTGGCAACCACCCCTGGCGAAGGTCGAAAGCCGACCACGCCACAAAACGCCGCCGGGTTGCGCAGAGAACCACCCATATCGCTCCCATCGGCGAGCGGCACCATACCACATGCCAAGGCTACCGCGGCCCCACCACTGCTCCCGCCGCTGGTGCGGGTCAAGTCGTGGGGGTTGCGGGTGGCACCAAATATAGGGTTGAAGGTTTGCGAGCCAGCCCCAAACTCGGGGACGTTGCTTTTGCCGATGGTAACACAGCCGGCTGCCTTGAGGTTGTGCACCACTACCGAGTCATGGTCGGCAATCCGGTCGGCATGAATGGGGGAACCGCTGGTGAAGCGCAACCCTTTCGCCGCAGTAAGATCTTTGTGGACGATGGGAATGCCGGCCAGCGGCCCCAAATCAACCCCACGGGCAATCATGGCATCAATATGTCCGGCATGTGCCATGGCACCGTCGGCATCAAGCGTGATGATGGCGTTGACTGCAGGGTTGAGCCGTGCGATTTGGGCGAGGTGGGCACTGAGTAATTCTTGGGCCGAAATTTGACCGCTCACAACGGCGGCGCGTTGTTGGCGTGCCGTTGCAAAAACTATGTCATCCATCACACATCTCCTACAAAACGCGCTGCTGCATCGAATTCTCGGCGCGCCTCTGCCCGGATATCGTCGTCACACAACACATCGATAGCGGTCATTGCCATGGCGACGGCACCGTCGACAATAGCTTGGTGTCCCTTGGCAGTAATCGTGGCATCGGCGACCGCAGTTGAATGCCAACCCGCTTCGGTGCCGCAAATCTCGAGGTACGCACAAATCGCCGGCACATGATGACTGACGTTGCCCAGATCGGTAGAGCCGGCACCGGAGCTGGGTTGGGGCTTATTCACGTCGCGCCCTACGCTTTTTAAATTAGCAGCAAACGCTTGTCCCAATGCGTGATTGGGCACCATGTTGAGGTACGCAGGCATATATTCGTGCCACTCGAGCGTACATCCTGTCGCAAGTGCACCAGCCTCGGCACATGCGATTACCCGTTTGAACAAATCTTCGGTATAGGCAATGTCGCCGGCGCGAATGCGAAAGCGCGCGGCAGTCTTGGCGGGAATGACATTTGGGGCAGTGCCACCGTGCGTGATAATCCCGTGGATGCGCGCGTCACCACGAATCTGTTGGCGGAGTAACCCCACACTCGAGAACATCACAATCAAGGCATCAAGCGCATTGATTCCTTCGTGGGGATTGGCAGCAGCATGCGCCGACTTCCCGTGGAAGGTGAGTTCAAGTCCTTTGGCAACTAACGAAGACTCATAATCGATCCTGTCTTCAGTCAAGGGGTGAATCATGATGGCAGCATCGAGATTTTCAAAGTGGCCAGCCCGAATCATGTGAATTTTGCCGCCAGCATTGGGTACGGCTGATTCTTCGGCGGGGGTACCGAGCAGGACCACACTTCCCGGCAAGCGGTGGGTGATACGAGACAAGCCCATAGCGGCCCCGAGGGCAGCGGTGGCGATAATGTTGTGACCACACCCTTGGCCCACCTCGGGCAATGCATCGTATTCTGCAATAATAGCAATTCGTGGACCAGGCTTGCCACCAGGAAGTTCGGCTACAAAGGCCGTTGGCATGCCGGCAACGCCCCGTTGGACGGTGGCGCCATATTCGGTCATGACATCGGTGAGTTTTTCTGATGCTTGGAATTCTTGCAAGCCGATTTCGGGGTTGTGATACATCCAATCGCTGATGCCAATCAATGTATCAAGGTTTTGTTCGATTTCACGGCGGACAAGAATTTTGAGTTCCCTACGTAAATCTGCCATGGTGTCCCCTAAAATAAATGGATGGTACTATATTACCGTGAATTCATCGAGCTACCGAAAAAATCATACCCGTTTCACCTTATTCTTTTGCAGACAAAAACAAATGCTGGCAATGGCGTAATGCCCATTCGCCCACCAAAATCGCTTCGGCAGCATCGTGACGGAGTTGATTATAGTGATTCGGGGCATTGGCAGTTGAAATTGTTTGCGCTGCGTATTGTTGGGCGGCCCGTTTGGCTTGACTGCCGCTGCGTTGCTCACGGTCATACAGCAAATCTTGGCGCCATTTTTCGGCATTAATTTGGCAGTAGGGGATGCGATGGAAGTCTGCGGCTTTTTGCCATGGCTCAGCCACCGACCCCCCACCTTCAACAACTACCATTGCTAAATCCGGCTGTGACGCAATCAACGTAGACGCGCCACGACGCAACCGCACCATAGCACCATAATTGTGTGAGCGATACCAAAGCAGGGTGGAAGTGGAAATATCAAATAGCGCATATCCAACATGTAAACCGGCATCAACTGCAAGAAGAAACATAATTAATGTGCTTTTCAAATTAAGCAGACAAAACCACGACAAAAACAACGTATCTATGCTATAATATACCAGAATGAAGTAGCGATTCTTGCGTTACAACTTCGATAGGTGTGATTGTAAAGTGGGTATCCCCCACTTTTCGTATTCTTAAACGGATTCACGAGGGTGAACTGATGAGAACTGAATTTTTTGCAGCGATTTCTGCCATAGCAGCCGAACGTGGAATCCCACGTGAACGGATTATCGAACAAGTCGAGAAGGCGCTTGCCGCTGCCTATCGACGTTCGCTCGGCGACCGCCCACCAGTGATGGATGTGCGTGTCGAAATCGACCCTGTCAAAGGTGATCCCCATGTCTATTCCGAATTACTCGTTGTCGACGAAGTCGAGGACGCGCGCTTCGAAATCAGCATCGAGGACGCGCGCAAAATCGACCCCAATATTGAGCAACTTGACAAAATCATGGTCGAAACCACTCCGGGCGATTTCGGTCGGATTGCCGCCCAAACGGCCAAGCAAGTCATTTTGCAAGGTATCCGGGATGTCGAGCGAGACAATGTGTATTTGGAATTCAACGAACGTCGTGGCGAACTGATGATTGGCCAAGTTCAACGCAATGTCAATGGCAACATCATCATTGATTTGGGCAAAGCGGAGGCCATTTTGCCCAAAGACCAACAAGTGGCAAGTGATAACTATCGTCCTGGTACTCGTCTCAAAGTGATATTGAAAGATATCCGCCGCGAAGATCGAGGCACGCGTTTGGTTGTATCGCGGACCGAAGTAGAATTGATTCGACGCATTTTCGAACTCGAAGTACCAGAGATTTTGGCAGGCACTGTCGAAATCAAAAGCATTTCGCGCGAGCCAGGAATCCGCACCAAATGTGCCGTTGCAGCGCGTCAAGAAGGTATAGACCCGGTAGGCGCATGTGTGGGCATCCGCGGCGTGCGAATTCAAAACATCGTCAATGAATTGAATGGCGAAAAAATCGACGTCGTGCAATGGTCACCCGATATCAAAGAATTCATCGCCAACGCATTGTCTCCGGCGCAAGTCGTTGAAGTGCGTATTCTTGAGCTTGAAAAAGCAGTGGTGATTGTACCTGACAAGCAATTGTCTTTGGCTATCGGTAAAGAAGGCCAAAATGTCCGATTGGCGGCCAAATTAACCAAATGGAAGATAGATATCAAGAGTTCAAGCACGTTAATGGATGAAGTACGCGAAGCAAGCGACGCACGTCTCGCGGCCGACACCGAAAGCATGCTCCTCGATATTGCGCTTACAAACGCGAAAGTAGAAGATCGTTTGGTTTCGGCCAATGCGATGATTGTCTATAGTGATGTAGAGTACGGACCCGTTGGAAAAGAATACATCGGTCAGATGTTGCAAATTCGCGCCACCCCGTACAAGTTGTTTTTGTATGCCAATGACCGCTTGATTGCGTCTTATATGATTCCTGATGACGATGAAATCGATTATTCAGTTGACAATGAATGAGTCATACGTTGACACGTCCAAAGCACATCCCCCAACGCATCTGTATTGTTTGTCGTAGTATCAATCCTAAACGAGGACTAATACGTCTCGTGAGGACTGATACTGGGGGGGTACTCGTTGACGTCACCGGGAAACAAAATGGTCGCGGTGCATATGTCTGTCAACAGACAACATGCTGGCACGCATTGGTAGAGCGCAATATAATAATCGGCGCATTGCGACTCAGCGGACTAACAGAAGAGGATCGGGCAGCACTTGTGTCCTTTGCAAGGACAATCGATACATCAGCCTAATGACGTCTACACGTTATTACCTGTCGCTACGCCCTGATGGAGAATAAATATGCACAAACTCGCCCGTTCACTTTTGATGTTCCATTTTTTTGCCAGCAGTGACGAAAAGGCCCAAGGTGGCGCTACCGGTGAAGAAAAAGAACCGGTCAAACGCACCCCTGCCGATCCGGCAACTGCACGTCCCGCCAGCGATCGGCCAGCCCGACCGGCTGGAGACCGCCCTGCGGGAGATCGTCCGTATTCCCCACGACCAGCAGGTGACCGCCCCGCTAGCGATCGCCCATATACTCCTCGCCCTCAAGGCGACCGCCCCGCTGGCGATCGTCCCTACAGCCCACGTCCAGCAGGAGACCGTCCTGCGGGCGACCGACCATACACCCCACGACCGGCAGGAGATCGACCTGCGGGCGACCGACCATACACCCCACGACCGGCAGGAGATCGTCCTGCGGGCGATCGCCCTTACACCCCGCGACCAGCAGGTGACCGCCCCGCTGGCGACCGGCCATAGTCCCCACGACCCCAAGGCGACCGCCCTCCCGGTGATCGTCCTTACACCCCACGTCCTCAAGGCGACCGCCCTCCCGGTGATCGTCCTTACACCCCACGTCCTCAAGGCGATCGGCCTCCCGGAGATCGTCCCTATACTCCCCGCCCCCAAGGCGATCGGCCATTTGGCGACCGTCCTGCAGGCGGCCCACCACGCAGCGGCCCACCGA
>CALQBW020000073.1 GCA_943328915.2 Singulisphaera sp. GP187
GGTCTGGAACCCAATATGTTGGCCTTCGGTCAGTGAATAAAGGATGGCAAGCAGTGCGGCAGCGAGCGATACTGCGCCTACAAAGTCGAAGCGTTGTTGGCTGCGTTTGTTGTCGTCTTCCAAGGCCCGCAGCGACACAAAAATAGCAATCAGACAGAGGGGTAAATTGATGGTGAAAATAGAGCGCCAACCGAGACTCGCAATCAACAACCCCCCCAACATGGGTCCCGACGCAACACCAACAGAAATAATCGTTGCGTTATACCCGAGCGCTCGCCCACGTTCACTCGAGGGGAATGCTTGCACGAGTAGGGCTGCACCCATGCTTTGAACCATGGCAGCCCCGACGGCTTGAATTAGGCGGAAAGCGATGAGAGAATTAATATCCCAGGCAAAGCCACACAGCGCTGACGACACCATGAACAACGTAAACCCAGCGATATAGACCCGTTTGCGTCCTATCATGTCGCCGAGACGCCCCATGCTCGGCAATAAACAGACAATTCCTAATAAATAGGCTAAAACTACCCATTCGACAGCACCGAGGTTGGTATTGAATGTTTTTTGGATTGTATTGAGGGCGATGTTGACAATCGAACCATCGACGGTGGACATAAACGTACCGCTGCCGACTGCCGCCAAGGCCCACCATTTGCGTGAGCCATCGTTTATGGTGGTGCTGGGTGCGCTCTGCATGGGTTGTGTGACTCCTTTGTCAGCACCCTGCCCAATTGACAGGATGTCATATAACGAAGTAGTGCGTTTCACTGTCAAATGTCACTGGTTTTTGTAGCCCAACCAGCGTAATGCACTAGGGTCATCGCGCCAATTTGTTCGTGGTTTGACCCACAAATCGAGGTAGACGGCCTCACCGATTGTCGCTTCGATGGCGGGGCGGGCATCACTACCGATTTTGCGCAACATCGTACCGCCACTGCCGATGATAATGGCTTTCTGCGACTCTTTTTCCACCAAAATCGTCATGCGGATGTAGCGATGGCGTGGGCGTTTTTCCCATTCCTCGACTTCGACCGCCACGCCGTAGGGAATTTCGTCGCCGATGAGGTGCATAATCCGTTCCCGCACGAGTTCGGCGCACAACGTCCGTTCATTTTGGTCGGTGATTTGATCTGCTGCATAAAACGCTTCGCCTTTGGGAAGGCGTGCGACGATTTCGTCGACGAGATTGCTAACGCCTTCGTTGCGAATCGCAGAGATCGCGATTTCCATTTGCCAAGGAACGAGGGCGCGGAAGGCAGCCAAACATTCGGCGGCGTGTGGGTTGGGGCGGTCGGTTTTGTTGAGCACCAAAATCTTGGGAGAACGACTACGGCTGATCATTGCCGCGATCCGTTCGTCGAGCTCATTGGGCATGTGGGTGATGTCGACCACCATACAAATGATATCTGCATCAGGAACAGACTGGCGAGCTTGAGCGACCATGTAGTTGCCCAAGCGATTGCGTGGTCGGTGAATCCCAGGAGTATCTACAAAGATAATTTGGGCGTCACTACGGGTCAAAATGCCGCGAATCGCACTACGCGTGGTTTGTGGTTTGGGGGAGGTAATTGCTACTTTTTGACCAATGATGGCGTTGAGGAGGGTTGACTTACCGACATTGGGACGACCCACAATCGCCACGACTCCGGCCCGTTCGACTTCGGGAAGGACGATTGATTCATCCATTGGGGGAAGAGCAACGAGCTCTTCAAGTGGGTCTTCGATGGCAACAAAATGTGGTTCAAGCCGTTGGAATCGGAATTTCTTTTCGTGATCGACATCAGCTACATCACAGCCGAGGATCCGTCCTTCGCTATCAACATCCAGAAGGGCTGGTTCCGCAAGCGCTACGACGGTGGCGTGTGGTGCAATAGCCACGGTGAGGAGCTGATTGGTAGTTTGCCATTGGCTTTCGGGGTGTCCGAGGGCAAATTTAACTTTCGTTGCGGTATCGGTCTCTTCGCTGAGGTCGAGTTGGATCCCTACGACACCTCCGCGGGCATCGTAAAGCAAGCTGACAGGGCATTCGTATTCTTCGACGGCATCGCCTTCGGTTAAATCAACAAAATACCAATAGAGCGTGCCGGCTTCGTTATCGTACGATATGTTCATGAATGTTCTTTCTGTTTACTTATGGCTGGGGAAGCGTGGTGCTACAGGCACCTTGGGTCGAGGTGATTGTGACATTGCGGAAGTCGCTGAGTGCCAAAATTTGGCTTAGGACAGTTTGGGCTTGTTGGGCAGCAGCAAGTAAATCGTCGCTTGTGCATTGTTTGAGGATTTGCAATTCACCCACATGTAATGCATCGACGTCGATATTGAGGAGTGGTTGCGCCAAAAAACCTTGGTCGTGGGCAAGAATCCGACTTTTCTCGAGATCAACATCGACTTGTAGGATTTTGCTCGGTGGCAGGGTGATGATGATATCTTTTTGATCAGAAGAAATAGAAATATTATCTTCGGTCAATTCACTGAGTACCACACCATAGGTAATCGTCCCTTGGAAGTCGACAATCACGGTATCACGTCCGTGTTGCTGCACATCGTAATTGATTGAATGGGTGAATTGTTCAGCCCAATTGAGCAATTGTTGCATATTTGCACTGCTGGCAGCTTGCGACAAGGTGATTTGGTCACTATAACTTTTGCGGTAGGTCAAAAGGTCGGACAGTTTTTTGGTTTTGAGCAAAATTGCCCCTTTGTCACGGATAATGGGTGTCGGTGTAATAACCACAATCATTGGATTGGGTGTCGGTGTAGTCTTCAAGAGACCAGGTAAGCTGGGGTCAATTGGACAATCAGCCATTTGCATACCGACAGCAGAGAGACTGATTTGACAGAGGTTTGGGCGTAGTGCCCCGGTAAGAAAGGCATACACCGCCGCTCCGCCAAGGATAAGCCCTAAAAAGAAAGCATAGCGGGTGAATTTCGGCGAACGCCGCGTGTGTGTTTCACCTGAGTTGCCATGGTTGTGTGGACCGGAATGATTATGGAGTGATTGAGGTATATTGTGATTATTCATCGGCAATATCAAGTACGTGGGGGCGAACCGCTATATGCAACGCCACTGCATTGGGTGGTAAGTGGCGGTAGCTGACGTGTTCCCATCCTGATTGGCGAAGCATATCTGCGAGGATGGGTGGGTCAGGGAATTGGCGTGATGATTCAGGCAGATAGCGATACGCAATGGGATCAGCGCCCAGCAACCCAGCCATGATCGGCATGATTTGTTCAAAATAGAAACGATGGGCCCAGCGCACCACCGCGAAGCGGGGTCTAGCGACCTCGAGAATTGCGATGCGCCCACCAGGCTTGCAGACGCGGTAAAGTTCGCGGAATGTGGCAGGGATATCCGTGACGTTGCGGATGACAAACCCGGCGGTAATTGTGTCGAAGCTGTTATCGCCAAACGGGAGGACCAATGCATCAGCACAGATGAATGCCGAGCGCGCATCTGTGCGGTGGATGCCTGACTGCATCATTGGCAACGCAAAATCAGCGCCGATGGCAAAGCCTTGAGGAGCATGTGCACGTAGGAGCGGCAAAAAAGGACCGGTACCGCTACCGATATCAAGCATGATTGCGTTGGGTGTGGGTGCCAGCGCGTCCACCGTGATACGCCGCCACCATTCATCAAGCCCAAAGGTCATGATGCGGTTCATACGGTCATAGCCATTGGCAATTCGCGCAAACATCCCAGCGACAAACGCGGCTTTTTCATGTGGTGCAGGAAGTACTGACAACGTGCTAACCTTTATGATTTCGTTCAAAAATGAGACGGAGCCCATTGAGCGTGAGATTGGGCTCTACTGCGGTAATAATGGTGGTTTCTTTGGCAATGACATCAGCCAACCCTCCCGTCACAACGACTGGGCAAGGTGAGCCTAATTCGGCATGCATCCGTGATACGATGCCTTCTACCAATCCGGTATAGCCGATTATTACTCCGGCCTGCATATGGTGGACGGTGTTTCGGGCAATCACTTTGGGGGGGCGGACTAACTCCACTTGGTAGAGCCGTGCCGCTAACGAAAAGAGTGCATCTGCCGAAATCCCTAATCCTGGAGCAATGCATCCACCGATGTACACGTTATCAACCACGACATCAAACGTCGTTGCAGTCCCAAAAGCAATGGCAATTACGGGACTGCCGTACATGACGGTGGCTGCCAATGAATTGGCGATGCGATCAGAACCCATTTCGTCGGGATTTTCCACATCAAACGTCAATCCAGAATTTACCCGGGGTCCGACCACAATTGGTTGTATTCCTAAATATTTGCTACAAAGGTGGGTGAATTGCATCAATAATGGTGGCACGACACAAGATATTACACAACCATGAATGTCGCTCACATTGATTTGCGCCAAATCAAACAAATTACGAAGCAAGACAGCATATTCATCAACGAGTTTTTGGCGCTCGGTCAGCACCCGCCAATGGGCAATGATTTCGGTGCCACGGAACACGCCGATTTTGATATTGGTATTGCCGATGTCAATGGCAAGTAACATAATAATACCTTTGATTCTTTCGCATAATAAATCGATGTCATTGTACCACTTTTGCACTCGTTTTGAATAATTGCAGTCGCAATAGATAACTGCGGTATGATAGAGCAAGTATTCGAGAAAACACAAGTAATGTAGGCGAATTATGCAACTGTACCCACCTGACGACCCGTTTTTGTTGCAATTTATGCTTGGTTCTATCCCGATCGCATTGCGTTGGTATGGTGTTTTAATTGTTGGTGGTGCCATGATTGCGGCACAATGGGGTGCATATCGCGCCAAGCAAAGAAACCATGATCCAGAACATGTATGGAATCTGGTGGTATTGGGGATGATTCTGGGAATTGCAGGAGCACGGACGTATTATGTAATTTTTGAGTGGCCGCGTTTCGCCGATCAAAGCATTTGGATGATTATTAATCCGGCAACTGGTGGCTTGGCCATTCATGGCGCCTTGATTGGGGCTGTGTTGGCTGCGGTCATTTATACGCGGCGACACAAGCTGGATTTACGTGAATGGCTCGATATCATGATGCCAACATTTATGTTGGCTCAGGCGATTGGTCGGTGGGGTAATTTCTTTAACCAAGAGGCGTATGGTAGTCCAACCCCGTTTGGTTTCGGGTTAATCATCGATGCCCAATACCGTATCCCCCCTTTCAATGATCTTGATAAATATCCATTGACAACATTGTTTCACCCCACGTTTTTGTATGAATCATTATGGAATTTGGCTGGCGTTGGAGTGTTGATCGCCATCGAACGCCGCTATCGTGATGTGTTGCGCCGTGGTGACATGGTTTTGTTTTATGCCATCATTTATGGGTTAGGGCGTCTGTGGATCGAGGGACTCCGCACCGATAGCTTATGTACTGATTTAGTCGGCGGAGCGTGTGCGAATGCGTTACGTGTTGCCCAGATTGCCAGCATCGTCTTAATCGCTGTAGGAGTTATTGGTTTGTGGTTGAACCATGCGCGTGAACCAGAATTGGCTGATGTGACCGGAACATTTCCGGTGGCACCCCTCTATGACGAGACTCCTGCTACGCCGACCATTCCTATTTCGCAATCAGATATTGAAGATACCCAAGTAACCGATACAATTCCGCATATAACTGATGAAATCCCACCCGCGACTATGTAATTACGAAGTGAGTGCGTGCGATGGATATCGCTGAAAAACTTGCAATACTTGCGCCGGCGGCGCACTTCGAGGCCTGCGACACCCATGCGGTCGCAGGTCGTCGTTATACACGGACAAAGTCCCATTGGAGTGAACATGCGTTGTCTGCAGAATCAGATGCCAACGGGGTACGTCGTCCCGTCATGCGTTTGTTGCTGAGTGCAGAATGCGTGTATAACTGCCCTTACTGCCCACTCCGCGCAGGGAATGATGTGCCACGAGCGACGTTAACGCCTGAAGAGGCGGCTGCGGCAGTTGCTCCGCAATTACAGCGCCATGATGCAGGATTGTTGTTGTCGACAGCCGTGGTAGGGTCAGCCGACGAATCTGGCACCGCAGTCGTTGAGAGTGCCCAGATTTTGCGCAAGCGATACGCGTATCGTGGGTATTTACACCTTAAATTACCACCAGGGGTATCGCATGCGGTGGTAGAAGCTGCTGCGCGAGTGGCTGACCGAATGAGCCTCAACATTGAAGTCCCGAGTGCGGCTCGCCAAGCGGTGTTAGACCCCAGTCGGGATTGGCGTCGCGATGTGGTTTTGCGGCTGCGCTGGATGCGTGATTTACATCACGCTGGGCATATTAAATCGGGGATAGCGACACAATTTGTTGTCGGTGTAGGTGGCGAGAGTGATCAAGAATTAATCGCAGCGACGGCATGGCTCCGCAATGAACTCGCAGTGGGACGGGTCTACTATGGTGCATTCAAGGCGTTAGCAGGGACACCGATGGCACATATGCTTTCGACACCCCTGGTGCGCACACAACGCCTCCTCCAAGCAGATTGGTTGTTACGCCATTATGGATTTGCAGCCGAAGAACTCGCATTTGATGGGCATGCCAACTTGTCACTGGCACATGATCCCAAATTGGCCTGGGCATTGCAGCACCCGGAATTGTTCCCCGTGGAAATAAATCGCGCGCCAGCCGATCAATTATTGCGGATTCCAGGACTGGGGCCACTCGGGGTAAAGCGGATTTTGCGTTTGCGGATGCTGGGGACACTTCGTGAACCGGCCCACATTGCCGTGCTTGGAACGACGACACAACGGGTCGCTGATTTTGTGACATTTGACGGTCGCTTTTTTGGGACGGGGCGCACTGCACAAATCGCCCTCCGCAACGCTCGGAAACCAATTGTTGATCAGCTCACGCTTTTTTGATTTTTTTATCAGAATTGACAGCGTATAATAGAACACATTAGCGATTTCAATCACGTGGTGTGGACGTCTGACTGGCAATGAATCGAGTATCTTATGGGTTTCACGGCGAATGCCCCCTATCAACCAACTGGTGACCAACCGAAAGCCATTTTGCAACTCGTCGATGGGGTGCGGCAAGGTATGCGCTACCAAACCCTTTTGGGCGCAACGGCTACCGGCAAAACAGCGGTCATGAGCTGGGTTTTTGAAGAATTAAAACGCCCAGCCTTGGTGCTTGCCCACAATAAAACCTTGGTATCGCAACTGTATAGCGAATTCCGTGAATTGTTGCCTGAGGCGGCCGTCGAAATGTTTATTTCGTACTATGACACCTATACACCCGAGGCCTATGTGCCCAGCAAAGATTTATACATCGAAAAAGAAGCGTCCATCAATGAAGAAATTGATCGTTTGCGTCACGCAGCCACACAAGCGCTGTTGACTCGGCGTGATGTATTGATTGTGGCGTCAGTATCATGTATTTACGGATTGGGAAGCCCCGTTGACTATGGTCAAGTCATGATTCCGATTGCGATTGGCGAAGTACGCAACCGTGACAAATTGTTACGCCAACTCCTTGATTTGCAGTTTGCCCGCAATGATATGGATTTTCACCGCGGCACATTCCGTGTCCGTGGCGATACCCTTGATATTTTCCCCGCGAATGCTGAAACTGCTATTCGGGTCGAATTGTGGGGCGATGAAGTCGAACGGATTTCGGAGTTTGATCCATTAACCGGTGAAGTATACAAGCAGTTACCACGAGTTGAGGTTTTTCCAGCCAAGCACTTTGTCGCAACGACCGAAAAACTGCATTTGGCGATGGGTGATATCCAAGATGAAATGACTGCCCAGGTCAAATTTCTCGAAGCTGAGGGGAAAATCCTTGAAGCCGCTCGTCTTAAACAACGCACTATGTATGACCTCGAAATGCTTGGCGAGATGGGGTATTGTTCGGGGATAGAAAACTACTCGCGCCATATGGATCGCCGTTTGGCAGGCCAAACGCCATGGACGTTGCTCGATTATTTCCCTGATGATTTTGTTATATTTGTCGACGAATCACATATTTCATTGCCCCAAGTGCGGGGAATGTTCGCCGGTGATCGCTCACGGAAAACGACGTTGGTCGATTATGGCTTTCGATTGCCTTCGGCATTGGATAATCGCCCGTTGAACTTTGATGAATTTAGCCAACACATGCGCCAAGCTGTATTTGTGTCGGCCACGCCTACCCCCCTCGAAATCGGCATGTCACAACAAGTGGTTGAGCAAATCATCCGCCCCACGGGGCTCATCGACCCGGTCATCAACATCCGCCCGTCCCGTGGTCAGGTCGATGATTTGGTGAGTGAAGTGCAATCTCGCATCAAAAAAGGTCACCGTTGTTTGGTGACGACATTGACAAAGCGGATGGCCGAAGATTTGGCTGATTATTTACGGGAAACCGGCATCCGTACCCATTATTTACATTCAGATATCGATGTCATTGAGCGGGTCGAAATTTTGCGTGATTTGCGACTGGGAGTCTACGATGTGGTTGTCGGGATTAACTTGTTGCGCGAAGGATTGGATTTGCCAGAAGTATCATTGGTGGCGATTCTCGATGCAGATAAAGAGGGGTTTTTGCGGTCGGCATCGTCTTTGATTCAAATTATTGGCCGCGCAGCACGCCATGTCGAAGGCACGGTGGTGATGTATGCCGACAATATGACGGCTTCTATGACTGCCGCTATTGCCGAAACCGACCGTCGTCGCAGTATCCAAATTGCCCACAACATTGCCCACGACATCGTGCCGGTCGGCATTATCAAAGGTGTGCGTGATTTGAGTGACCGACTACGCAAGGCTGCCGAGGAACAGGGCGTCTATGCAACAAACGATACAACCAAACGAGTGGAAATGCCGGCAACACGTGATGCCATGGCTAAACTGATAAAAGATCTCGAAAAGCAAATGAAAAATGCCTCACGAGATTTGGAATTTGAAAAGGCTGCGGGTATTCGTGACCAAATCCTCGATTTGCGCCGCACAATGGCGCTAGACGAAGAACTTGCTCCGTCCCCGGGGCCGGCGCGGAGCCGAGGTAATGCGCGACGGCGCTGAGGAATTATGGCAGTACAGATTTGGATTGGCGAAAAACCAGAACATCCCAATGAACGGCGTGCCATTACGCAATTGGCAACGCAGTTATCTCGCCTAGATGGCTTGTATATTGTCATGGCTAATTTTAGTGTGGGCGGGCGCTCGATAGACGTGGTGGTCCTCAAAAACGAAGGTATTTTTGTTATTGAACTCAAACATTGTGATGGCAAAGTGTTTGGCGATGTGAATGGTGCGTGGTTTGTCGAAAATAGCAACCAAGAACGGAAACGCATCAACCCAGGTCGCAAAAATCCCTATAATCAGGTGATTGCGTATTATTATGCCTTGACTAATTTTTTGACAGAACATCGCGCTGACATCACTACGAACCGATCGGTTGATGTGCGTGCGGTGCGAAGGGTGGTGGCAATTGCTCCGGCGTTGCACCCCGAATCACGTATAGAAAGTGACTGGAAAGTTCAAGTACTTGGTTTGGATGAGCTACCAATTCATATTTTCACCGAACGCTCCACCAACATGAATTGGAGTGATAGTGAACTCCAACGCATCCCTCAACTCTTGAATTGCACCCGTTGGGAAGAAATTGAACACCTTGTACTGGGTGAATCCGTGCTTGCCACCCATTCCTTCACCCCATTACGCCCGTGGCGCAATTGGTGGAAGCAATTGCGTTCGACTTGGACGGGTCAAGGTCTCATTGCCGTGAGTGTGGCATTGTTGGTAATGGCGGTCTGGTTTGCCGTCAATACTAGTGGCACCCGGTTGGTCACATTACCACCTATGGAACCAACATTGACTTCTGTAATCGCAAGTGATGGAAATCAAGGTAATCCTAAATCGATAACTGCGCGTTGTGAATGGAATGATACCCAAACAATTGCCAGACTGCGGGCAACTGATGGAAGCTGGCAAAGTGTGCAGGCCGGGGTAAATGCCGATGCCTTGTTGACATTGCAACATGTAACGGCATGTGATGGTGAGATCCATGTCCAATTTCGGATTAATAACAATACGAACGACCTCAATATGCAAATCCCACTTGATGACGCTCATTTAATGATTCGTGATTCATTGGGGACAAAATATGCTCTTGCGGTAATTCGATCACAACCACGGATAATCCAAATAATGCCAGGTCAAAATGCAATTGGGAACGTCGTAGTGGCACGAGGATTGCATCCAAGTGCGACAACATTGATCATCACATTGCAAAACACCGTAATCGGTGATGCAACTTGGGTGGTTACGTTAGCTCGTGAGTAGTGTTGCAACTAATCTTTGGCAGAAACCCCGCAGTGGATTCCACTGCGGGGTTTGCATCAGGCGTGTGTTTATCGATTGATTGTCATTATGCTTGTGGTACTTCAGCTGCGACGACTTCGGGTTTTGGGACAAATCGGGTCAAAATAATGCCTAATTCATACAACATGTACATCGGCACAGCCAGCAACAATAAATTGTATGGGTCGCCGGTTGGGGTAATGAGGGCAGCGATAATCGTAATCACCACAATGGCATAGCGGCGTGTGCTGGTGAGCATAGTAGTCGAAACAATATTGAGCCGTGCCAAGAGATACATAATAGCGGGTAATTGAAAAATAATTCCATTCCACAGTAACAAGGTTGCTACTGTTTGAAAGAAACTGTCGGAAGTAGGCACGGTACTGATGCTTGAAGTTTTTCCGTATTGTAATAAAAACTGGAGCGCTGCGGGTACAGTGAAAAACCAGCCGAACGAAACCCCTGCGAGAAATAGTTCGGTGATAATAGGGAGTGCGATATATACCATGCGTTTTTCGTAACCGAGTAAGCCTGGCGAAAAAAATGCGACTACTTGATAAATCACGATGGGCATCGCAAATACGACACCGATTACCAGTGCGATTTGCATGTACCCGAGGAATACTTCTCCGACGCCTACGGCTTGAAGTATTGTGCCTGGAGGTGCTAATTGTTTGACCATAAATTCTGGAAGTGGGGTCCCCAAAATAAGGGGACTATTCACCATATAAAAACCAATTGCGGTCCCTATTCCTATTGCCAAAGAAGCCTTGACTAGGCGATCACGTAATTCTATAAGATGGGGCGCTAAGGCGCTCCAGAAATCCTTCAAAGAATTCGTGGGAATTTCTGGTTCTGGCGTGCTAAATTCATCTTCCATTGGTTCTTCGAGTGGGATTAACCAACGGACTAACACAATCACAATCAACGGAATAATCACGAGGATCGTCAATACGATAACGGCAATAATTAATTGGGAAGTGTTCATGCAGAGGGCTCCCCATTCGTATTCGGAAGTTGCTTTGTTAATGCCTCAAGTTGTTGGGAAAGTTGGGCGAGTTCGACACGCATAATCATAAACGCATCATAAGAAACCGAAGGGGGAGCACCGAGTTTGCTTTGTTTGATTTCGTTGCGCAAGGTGCTGAGTTCTTGCGTTAATTGAGACACTTCGACTTGCATCATGGTGAAATTATCATAAGACACGGTGCTTGGTACATTCGGTGTGCGTACGGTAGCTATTTCTTGGCGTAATGCGGTTATTTCTGCCTCACGCAGTGCATCGGAAGGTGTGAGAATTGGGATTGAAGAAACATGGGCTGGTGCAATGACGTTTGCTTCTAAATCTGCGGGAATAGAAGTATCGACCCAACTTGGTTTGCGTTGCCGGGACACCACTGGCGGGGTCGGCTCTGCTTCACCTATTGTCAAATTGGTATCGGTTGATTCGGCAAGATTGGCTACAGGCAAATCACCATCTGCTTCGGTATTTAGCGCTATTTCGCTCGTTACTTCTGAGGTGGCTACTGGAGCGGGGTACGACGAAACATACCCAAGATTATTATTTACTTCATTGGCCACTGCACCGAGTGAACTATCGACTGAACGTGACGCGTTGCTTAAATCTTGGCGTACTTCTTCGAATTCGGCACGGACATTTTGCACTTCCTGAAGGAGTGTAGAACGAATATCGTTTATTTCGATTTCGAGTTCACGTTGGACTTGGAGGAGCATTTGGGCATCTGGTGAGGAATTCATCCAATTGCGTAACTTAACTATA
>CALQBW020000074.1 GCA_943328915.2 Singulisphaera sp. GP187
GTAGTCCCCAACATGTCCGCCAAACTCGAATCGGGGCTCAAGGTCAACGGATGCGCCATGTGTTGCCAGTTTTCTTTGAGCGCTGATTCATTGTGGCCGAGGGGACCACCGACTTCGTCGGGTAAATCTTGGATGAGTGTCCCCCCGAGCGCCACATTCAGCACTTGCAGTCCACGACAAATCCCAAGGATCGGTTTCCCGTTGGCGGTGGCTTTGCGGGCCAGGTAGAGTTCGCTATAGTCGCGCAATGCGTCGATGTTATCAGTCTTGGGGTGTTTGTCCGCACCATACAACACCGGATCGATGTCGCCACCACCCGGCAACAACAACCCATCAATTTGATCGTAATAGGCGTCGAGTAAATCATGATTGCGTGCGTCAACCGGTGGCAACAACAAAGGTACCCCGCCAGCGGCAATGATTGCATCGACGTACGAGCGCCGGGCTCCGACTTGTGGCGGTGACCAGGTACTTGTATATGCGTGTGATCCGGCAATACCAATCAGTGGTTTGCGCATATGTATTCCTTTTCTCGTAGTCAGTATGCTAAATTATACCGTATTTGTGAAGATGTACCCATGGTTGCGTCGTCAATAATAGAGGGTAAATTGGCACGTATGCATAATATCGTTTTGTGTGCCAAATGGTTTTGCCAAAAGGTTGTAATTGCACAGTTTCTAATTCCATTTTTAAATTGTAATGATTTTGTAATCATACTACGATAAATAACAGAATGTCAGGGTACAGTATACTGATTTTGCAAACGGGATGAATATGCTGAGCAGGTTGATTACGGTCTTCGTAAAACCAATGTTTTTGCATACTATTCATGCCAAAAGAGGAATCGATGAAAAAACTTATCGTGTTGTTTTTGATATTAATCTGTTTAACCGGCGCGGTTGCAGACCCGCATTATATCCCCCAGATTCACGCAGCGGTTGATGTAAATCAGCCGAGTGTTGGGGTCATGTATTTCAGCGAAACAGGCCAATATCTGCACGGCACGTTTCGCCGTTTTTATGAAGCAAATGGCGGGACAACTATTTTCGGGTTACCACTCACGCCAATTATTTCTGACGGTGGGTTGCGGGTGCAATATTTTGAACGAGCCCGATTCGAAGTGCCAGTAGGTCATGATGCGACCAACGAAGTCTTGTTGGCGCGAATTGGGGCGCATTTTATCGATCAATTGAGCCCCAAAGTACGTGCGCAACCACCATTTTTGGATGTAGGCGATCCGGGAGTGGGGAGTATGTACTTCCCGCAAACCCGCCATACAATTAGTGCCAGCTTTCGCGATTTCTGGCAAAAAAATGGTGGTTTGCGCATTTTTGGCTACCCATTATCAGAAGATTTTTTCCAAGAAATCAATGGCGAATCGGTACGGGTGCAATATTTTGAGCGGGTCCGACTTGAAGCGCGCGAGGTGCACGGCAAATTAACGTTTGCGATTGGTAATTTAGGCAACGATTTGTTGGTCGAATCAACGCATTTAAAGCCATATACGCAACCGATGCCGGGGTTGCAACGAGTGGCGACAAGCACGACATCGTACAAAGGTGCGGGTATCCCCAAACAGACCAATATTGCCCGTGCGGGCGCCATGATCGACGGGACGATTGTGCCAGCAGGGGCGGAGTTTTCGTTTTTGAAAAGCAGTAATTTTGCCGATACAGACTTTGTCGAAGGGTATGGCATTATCAATGGTGAGTTAGGGAAAATTGTCGGTGGCGGATTGTGTCAAGTCTCCACGACGATATTCCGCTCTGCAAGCAATGGTGGTTTCGCGATTACCCTGCGGGTCCCCCACACGTATGTGGTGACGACGTATGAAGATATTTTGGGATTTGATGCAACAGTCATGCAGCCAACAGTCGATTTCCGTTTTGTGAATGACTCGACAAATCCGTTGTTGTTGGTGGTACATAATCACCCCGAAAAAATGCTTTTTACGGTGGAATTCTGGGGCGTGCCCGATGGCCGGACCGTGCATTATGATGGACCATTTATCAGCGGTGTTTCGAAACCAGGAATCCCCGTGTGGCAATATGACGCGACCATGAGGTCCGCCTCGACACACCAACTCGTGGTAGGGCGTGGTGGCATGAAGGTCAGTTATGTACGCAAGGTCACCAGTGCCGATGGGAATCTGCTCCACAACGATAATTACCAAACGACGTACGCCCCCTGGTACAACTTTGTATTGTATGGTCCCGGTGTGGTACCCCCAGCAGGGGTACGTGTGCGCTAGCTGCTCACGCAAAATAGCTGTGTATCCCCTGTGGCGACGATACGCCACAGGGTTTTTGTTTGGTCATCGTGAAACATTTCGCAATCAATATGGTATGCTAGGACGACAGAAAAATGAACAGGAATGAGAAATACGATGATTGTCGAATTGCGAAATGTCGAAAAATGGTACGACGAAGGCTCAACCCGCCGAAAGGTGCTCTACGGCGTCGATATGCACATTCAGGCAGGTGAACGCGTCGCCTTGGTAGGCAAAAGTGGCTCGGGCAAAAGTTCACTACTTAACATAATTAGTGGCATTGATTACGCCAATTCGGGTGATGTCATCATCGGCGGCAGTGATATCAATCAGCTGAGCGAAGTGGCCCGCACCCAATTTCGCCGCAAACATGTTGGGTTTGTCTTTCAGTTTTTTAATTTGGTGCCGACGCTGACGGTCCTCGAAAACGTCTTGTTGCCGCTCGAACTCAACGGGGTAACCGGTGCAATCGCCCATTCCCGTGCCATGCAAATGCTCGAACAGGTAGGCTTGGCAGATCGCGCGGCGACTGCACCCGATCGCTTGTCTGGTGGTGAGCAACAACGGGTGGCCGTAGCCCGAGCCCTCGTGCATGACCCGTTGTTGGTGCTGGCCGATGAGCCGACGGGTAACCTCGACAGCGACACCGGCGAGCAGATTTTGCAGTTGCTGACCCACCTCACCGGTGCCGCTGGCCGGGCCTTGTTGATGGTGACCCACAGCCGTGAAGTCGCCGCCAGCGCCGACCGGGTAGTACGCATTGAAGCGGGGCATTTGGTTGATGATACGACGGGTGCACAATTATGATGCGCGTATTGTGGTTGAGTACGTTGCGTTGGCCGTTGCGGCGTCCGTGGCAGGCGTTGTTGGCGATTGTAGGGGTGGCGATGGGCGTAGCGGTGGTGATTGCCATCGACATCGCCAACGAAAGTGCGCGCCGCGCGTTTTTGCTCTCGACAGCGACGGTGACTGGTCGTGCCACCGATCAATTGACGGGTGGTCCCAACGGTATTCCTGAAGATCTATTTCGGCGAATTCGTGTCGATGTGGGCCTGCGTGAAAGTGCTCCGGTGGTGGAAGGCTATGCTACCAGCATCACCACCCCCACCCATACTTTGCAAATCCTGGGTGTTGACCCGTTGAGCGAAGCTCCCTTCCGTCCCGAATTAACTCCACGCGGTGGGCTTGGCAGTGGGCTGGCTCAACTTTTGACGCAACAAGATGCGGTGTTGATGAGCCGGGCAACGGCGACGGCATTGGGGGCTACCCTCGGGAATCCATTTGTAGTCACGATTGCAGGTGCACGCCAACCGATGGTATTGGTGGGATTGCTCGAAACCAATGATATAGCGACACAACGTGCCCTCGATGATTTGTTGATTACCGATGTTGGTGTGGCGCAACATTGGTTGGGCAAAGTGGGGCAACTCGACCGTATCGACTTGATTATTGCTACAGATGCGCGTGGACAGGCGCTACGCACGCAGCTCAGCGCCGTGCTCCCTCCCGGAGTGCGCATGACGACGCCGACACAACGTGCCCAGAGCACGACCGAAATGACTGCGTCATTTGAGATTAATCTCAATGCCTTGAGTCTATTGGCGTTGGTGGTGGGGATGTTTTTGATTTACAACACGATGACCTTTGCGGTGGTACAACGGCGTCCGCTCATCGGCACGTTGCGCTGTTTAGGGGTTTCGCAAGGCGAAATCGCGCGCTTGATGTTGGTCGAGGGGAGTGTCATTGCGCTGCTCGGGACTGGCCTGGGGATTGCGTTAGGTATCGGTCTGGCTCAATTATTGTTGGGCTTGGTGGCGCGCACCATCAACGATATTTACTTTGTAGTGACCGTCAATACCATCACCTTAACCTTTTGGCCATTACTCAAAGGAGTGGTACTCGGGCTGCTCGCGTCGTTCGTAGCGTTAGCAATTCCCACGTGGGAAGCCGCTCGTACGCCCCCCCGCACCGTGTTGCGGCGGTCATCGTACGAAGAACAAACGCGCAAATTGGTGCCAGTGCTGGGCTGGTTGGGTCTGGTCTTGATGCTTTTTGGCGGGGTGGTGATGTGGCAAATCCCCGTTATTTTCGCGAGTTATTTCGGCTTATTAGCGTTGACGCTGGGGGCGGCAATGGTCACCCCGATTGCCACGGTTGCCGTGATGGCGTTAATTCGTCCTATTGCAGTCCGTGTGTTTGGGTTGATCGCGGGCATGGCAGTACGCGATGTGGTGACGTCATTGAGTCGTACGGCAGTGGCAGTGGCGGCTTTGATGATAGCCGTGGCGGTGACGATTGCCGTCGGGCTAATGGTGGCTAGCTTCCGGCTGACGGTGGTCGATTGGTTAACTACCACTATTCGCGCAGATGTATTTGTGTCGGCACCAGCGATAACTGCCAACCGCCTCGATACGCCGTTGCCAGCCGGTGTTTTCGAAAAAATAATCGCATTACCGGGAATCGACCGTGTCCGACGCTACCGCAGTATTATGTTGCCCACCGACACCACTCCGGTGTTGCACATTGCCTTGGATGTGACCGAAGCGGATCATGTTGCTTTTTTGTGGGCCGAAGGTGACCCCAACCAAATTTGGCCGGCTTTTCAGCGTGATGCGATTATTATTTCGGAGCCGTTGGCGTTGCGTCATCACCTGCATGTCGGCGACACATTTGTCATGCGCACCGATCGCGGTGATGTGGCGATGCCTATTGCCGGGGTGTTTTATGATTACGGTACTGAGTTGGGCGTGATTATGCAGCCCATCGAGCGCTATCAACGTTTCTTTGATGACACGCATATTTCGTCGTTGGGGGTCTATCTGCCGGCAAATACTGATAGTGAGGCAATGGTAAATGCCATCCGCATGCAATTCCCCACCACGGCACTCTTGGTACGCTCGAATCGGACGCTACGCGAATCGTCGGTCGCTATCCTCGATCGCACGTTTGCCATTACCAATGTGTTGCAGCTGTTGGCGACGATTGTTGCGTTCGTGGGAATTTTTGCGGCTCTTACGGCAATGCAACTCGAACGGGTGCGCGAATTTGGAATGCTGCGGGCAATCGGGCTCGACCCGCGCCAGCTCTGGCAACTGGTGCTGACTGAAACGGGCTTGATGGGCTTGGTTGCCGGTCTAGTGGCGTTGCCCGTCGGTACCGTTATGGCGTGGGCGTTGATTTTTGTGATAAATCGGATTTCGTTTGGGTGGACGTTGCAATTCGCTTTTGAACCGCACATTTACCTCAATGCGGTACTGACCGCGATTGTTGCCGCCTTGTTGGCGGGGATAGTGCCAGCGTGGCGAATTGCCCGGGTTGCACCGGCGTTGGCATTACGTGAGGAATAAATGAACGCAAAGATGAAATCTTGGGCGATATTGTTGAGCGCTCTCTGGCTGTGTGTGGCATGCGGCGTGCAGTCTGCAGCCCCACTCCAAACCCAAATGACCTTGGCCGAAAGCCTCAATCGCACTGATATGAAGGGCTTTTTGCGGGCGGACAAGCCACGACAATTCTCCTTCCCTGCCGATCATGGCCCGCACGAAGGGTATGCGGTGGAATGGTGGTACTATACCGGCAATCTCATAGACGCCAATGGTCGAGAATTTGGCTACCAATTTACGATTTTCCGCTCTACGTTGCGTCCACCTACGGCGGCAAATAGTTCTGCCACGCAGTCGGCGTGGCAAGGTACAACGGCGTATATGGCACATTTTGCCGTCACCGCTGTCGCCGGTCAGCAGTTTTATGCATATGAACGATTTAACCGAGATGCAATGGGCATTGCCGGTGCCCAAGCCCAACCTTTCAAGGTATGGCTCGATGATTGGCAGGTAGTGAGTACGACCCCAGATGCCAGCCAAATGCACTTGCGTGCTAGCCAAGGGGAAGTGGCGCTTGATTTGCAGTTGGACAATAGTATGCCCCCCGTGTTGCAAGGTGATGCTGGCCTCAGCCAAAAATCTGCAGGAGTAGGGAATGCGTCGTATTATTATTCGGTACCACGCATGCCAACCACGGGCACGCTGACTATTGCTGGTCAGGCGTATCAGGTGACAGGTACCAGCTGGATGGACCGTGAGTGGAGTACCAGCGCCTTGGCCGCCGATCAAGTGGGCTGGGATTGGTTTGCACTCCATTTGGACGACGGTAGCGATGTGATGCTCTACCACTTGCGCCGCAGTGACGGTACCATCGACCCCTATAGCGGTGGCTCGTGGCGTGATGCGAGTGGCAAGGTCACTACCTTGACCAGCGCTGATATTGCACTAAAACCCGTAGGCCAATGGACTAGCCCGCATACGGGGGCAATCTACCCTGCTAGCTGGCAACTGACGATTGCCCGATTTGGGCTGGATGTAATAGTGACGCCGATGCTGGCAGACCAAGAACTACCGGTAACAGTACGCTATTGGGAGGGAGCGGTAGCCGTGAAAGGCCAACGTGACCAGCTCCCAATCCAAGGGAATGGCTACCTTGAAATGACAGGATATGCCGATGGGGGAACGCGTCCATAATTTGTGGGCCCAATTTGGTGTGGGCATGATGGTGGTATTGTTTGGCTGTGTTGCGACGCTTGCCGGTTTAGGCTGGCGTGCCCAACCCGGTTTTGTGGTGGCGGTGGCAGCCCCCCGTGCCGCAACGTTGTTGACGGATTTTTATGCACCCGAAAAAGCGAGTGATGGAGTTTCTACACGCTGGACGACCGGTCAGGCTACCATCACAATTCCAAATAATGCGTGGCAGCAGATGCCCCAAATACGTCTCTCCATTGCTGATTCTGCTCGGACGGTAACAACTACGATTCACATTGGGCAAATGCAAGTGCTCGTCCCGATGGTCACATCAACCCGGATCGTGTCGCTATTACTGCCACGCACGAATGCCAGTGGCATTCAGACGTTGACGCTGTCAACGCCGGTGATCCAACTCGCCGGTGATGAACGCACATTGGGCATTCGTATGCGCCAGATTGCCGTCCTCGGCCAGCCGTGGGGCTGGCCAGCACCGTTATGGTGGGGGCTGATGGCGTGGCTTTGTATCGTCGGCGCCTGGCTGGGGCGGCTGATTGTGATGGCGCGGTGGGCCTGGCTCGGAGCTCTCATCTATGGGCCGGTAGTGTTACTGGCGATGATGCTGAGTGACATGGTGAATGTTGATCAATGGTTTGCGGCTTGGGCCGGGATTGCGGTGCTGGTGCTGGTAGGGGCGTGGCTGATGCACCGGTTTGCACCGCTGGCGTTGGTGCGTGGCTGGGTGGTGGTATTGAGCCTGCGCCTGATTGGCATCACCTATCCGACGTTTGCGGGGCACGATTATCTCATCCATTTGCGCCGGGTCTTTTTGTTCCGCGATGGCAGTTGGACAATGGCGGCTCACCCCTACGAATTCGGGCGTCGGCAGTCGTTGATTTTGCCGTTGTACTACCGTCTGGCCGACGGCTTGGGTAGTCTGCTGGGCTATCACCTCGCCATGCATCTGATTATCGTGCTGTGCGAAACCGGTTTAGGACTCGCCGTCTGGGCGCTGTTGCGCCGGAGTGGAGTGACGCCATTGCTGGCGCTTTTTTCGGGATTGATTGTGTTGGGGTTGCCCATTTCTTCGGCAGTGTTGTGGTGGTCGTTTATGCAACAAATCACCGCGCATGTTTTTACGGTAGTAATTGCATATATGGTCATCCGCCGCGATCAACGAGGGGCGTATGTTGCGGCTGGTATGTTGGCTGGCGTGGCCTTGACGCATATCGGTGAAGCGATGGTGGCAGCAGTATGGTATGGTTTGCTGAGGGTCTGTGAATCAGATCGCTTTACGCGGGCATGGTGGGGACGCACGGTACCGGTGCTTGCTGCCGGACTGTTGCTCATTCCCATTTATGCGTCGTTTTTTGTAAATGTCGGGCAAGCACATGGCGGGTTAATCAATCCCGATTTGGCAAGTGTGTGGCCGCGGATGCAAACAGCATTCATGGTCGGGTTTGCCCCTTTCCCCTGGGTGGCAGTCGTCGTCTTATTGGCGCTCGCGATCCGGGTTGCCTGGCGCACCACGGTACCGTGGATTTTGACGGCTGGGCTCTTTTTTTGCGTAGAATTAGTGACGCAAGCCCAAGTGCGCTACATTTATACAGTTGCCCCTTTGATGGCGGTGGGAATGGCGAATGTGTTGGTTCCCATCTGGCGCAAAGGGTGGGCCGGACGTATATTGGTTGGATTGTGTATCGGCTTTGTGGCATGGGTTTCGCTCAGTTTGTGGGTAGATGCGGTCTTGGGGTTGCAAAAACCACGCATCGATGGGCTGACTCATTAATCACGCTCCAGCGCTATTGTCTGCAGGGGTGTGGCGTATAAAAGGGTTGGTATGCAACAATTGCGCAGTCTTATCTATCCGGTGTTGACGTGGCTCATCATGGTTGCGGCGGTAATAGTGGTGTGCGTAGTCAGCTATGGTGCCCTCTGGCCAACCAAACTGGTGTTACCGTGGAGTGCAAATGAAGTATCTCCGTTTCAAGGATTTTATGCCAGTCAAACGGACGGTGTAGGACCATATCGTTGGAGTAAAACTGATTCGACCATCCGTATCGCTGGTGTGGCAGACCACACCATGTCAATTATGCAGATCATTGTCAGTGATTCGGGGCGTACGGTGCCCGTCTCATTGCGCAGTGGATCGCATGTGGTCACCACCATTGTTGCGCAACAAACTCGCCATATTGCGCTATTGTTACCACTCATCCACGCCAATGGTGATACGACTGTCCATATGTATGCGCCGCCCTTTGTCCACCCTGCCGATGAGCGGCAATTGGGGGTACGGGTGCGCTCGGTGACGCTGTTGATGGCCTCATCGAATACGCTGGCGTTGTCGTGGCTCGGAGTGCTGTTGTGGGTGGCGCTGATTATATGGGTGAGCGCCTGGCTGTTACGTGCCCATCGGGTCGTTGTGTGGCTGAGTGGGGTGCTGGGTGCGCCGTTGTTGTTTGCTGGTGCCATCATCATCAATGCCAGCATGACCGCTGCGTGGTTGATGTCATGGGCATTGGTGTTGCCCCTCGTGCCGTTGTTGATTGTGGGGATGCGCTGGCTGCGCCTGCCTACCGTGGTGCAATCGGCAGTGGCGTTTTGGGTATGCATCCGCCTGCTCTTGGTAGTCTATCCCGCGTTTGATGGGCATGATTTTTTGATACACGCCAAACGATTAGGTGAGTTTCTTCGCTTACAATCACTGACGTTACTTGACCACCCCTTTGAATTCAGTGGCCGCCCCGCCTTGATTTTGCCGTTGTTTTATTGGCTAAGTGATGCGCTGGCGCGCGTGGTGGGGCTCGATCTCGCCATGCATGTGGTAATAGTGTGTGCCGAAAGCCTGCTGGCAGTGGTGATATGGCTCATCTTGCGCCAGTGCCATGTGCCGGCGCGCACCGCCATCATTGCGACACTGTTGACGCTGGCCATGCCCATTGCCACCGCCATCTTGTGGTGGGCGTTTATGCCCCAAGTGCTGGCCCACTTGTTGGCGTTTGTGGTGATTTATGCCACCTTGCGCCGCGATCGCTGGGGGGCGGTGTTGGCGGGTGTGGCCATGGCGGGGGTGGTTTGGACGCATATCGGCGAAGTGTTGATTGTGGCGGTGTGGTATATCGGCCTGCGGGTCAGTGAATCCGACCGCTGGAGTTCGTCGTGGTGGTGGCGTTGGCTGCCGGTGGTGGTGTTGCCGTTGTCGGCTGTGTCGCTCTATCTCAATTACCTACAGACGCTACTCCATACGGCGCCTACTGTAGACCGCGCTTTGCCGTATGACTTTGCCAACATGCTGGCGCAAATGAAAGAAGGCCTAGCCGTCGGCTTTGCCCCACTCGTCTGGTGGCTTACGCCCTTCTTGATGCTCGTGGCTTGGCGGCGTCTGCCACAGCTGGCCCCGGCGTGGGCCGTGACGATTGTTTTTTGGTTGAGTGTCGAACTCATCACCGGCTATCAAGTGCGCTACGGTTATCTGGCAGTACCCCTCATCGCTATTGGCCTGGCCTATTGCCTCACGCCCTTGACCCGCTATGGCCGGGCCGGCTGGGTGTTTGCACTTACCATCGTGCTGTTTGTGACCTGGGTATCGCTGGCGTTATGGATCGATTCCACGCTACTCGGCGTGCATCCCCGCGTCGATGGTCTCAGTCATTAGGTGTTGATGATGACTCGTGATATGATGACGTAATGCTGAAATAATCGAGGTGTCACCATGACCAACGACCCCAACGACCCCAACGACCCCAACTACGCCATGCGCCGGTTGATGGCCAATGCCGTGATTGCCCAAGCCGCCGAGGATGAAGCCGCCCACGAAGCCGAGGATGAAGCCGCCCACGAAGCCGAGGATGAAGCCGCCCACGAAGCCGAATTGCTCGCCGAGGACGAAGCCGCCCGCTATGCCGCCGAATTAAACGAATTATTGGCCGACGACGATGATGATTACGCCGCCCAAAACGACGATGATATGCCTGACGACGACGACGATGATTACGCCGCCCAATACGACGATGATACGCCTGACGACGACGATGACCCGGCCTACGAAGATGAATAAATGGCAGCTACAGGCAGGCGACTAGGAATGATCGATTGCTCGACGTAATGCCGCCGCAAAGGGGTTGTCATCGTCACTGTCGTCGCTCTGCGCTTGTGAAGAATAGGTCGTGGCAGGCGGCGTTTCGACTATGTCGGACTCTTCGTCTTCGTCACTCCAATCGAGGTGGAGTTCAATTCCGTGTGCTTCGGCCAAGGCACAAATATCGGCGAGCGGGAAGCGCACCACGCTGACATCGATAGTGCGATCTGGCTGGAATGCAACGCTGTCATACAGTGGCATGTGATTATTTTCGACAAAAAAACTGCGTATGGTGGCAGGGGCGTGAAATGGCGCATCGTCGGATTGCATCAGCGCCACGACTTCTTCGTCACTGATGATCCCTGTATCTATCAAGACCAATGTGCGCGCCACATGGGGCACGATGGTGTGCAAAATAGCGTGCGTTTCGCTGAGTTGGTGTAACCCGCGCCCAATGCTGCGTACCTGTGACGTTGCTTTGACTTCAAACACATGGTAATGCTGGGCATCATATTCATACACCGCATCCAGTTCCCGATATTTGCGTAGTAATTGTTTGCCGATGCGCTCGTCGTATTCGACATACCGCCGTTCGCTCAGTGGGTGGAATTGTGCGAGCCACTGACGGACAATCTGTTCGGCTTCACCGCCAAACAACGAGCGGTTGCTGGCGGGGCGGCTAGCTTTGTGATTGGCTTTGCTGGCCATGATTTTGGCAATGTAGGCGCGGTATTGGTGGTCGTCGACGCCATGGATCCGGACGCGATGATAACGCATAGGAGATCTCTCTGGGAAATTGGCCATGAACATAGCGGAAGGTTGATTTTACAGAGTGGAACGCGTTTTCTGATGTGGGATTGCCCATAAAAGAATAGGATAATTCTACCACAGTGGGTATGTTACAATACTGCCGTAAAAGGGAAATGTATTTTCAAGGAGTTTCTACATGAAGTTTCGTTTTTGGGTGCAACAAATCTTGGCTGCGAGTTTCGTCTTGACGATGCTTGTGGCATGTGGTGGTGCGGCAAATAGCACTGCGACGAATGACGAAATCGCACCTGCGGCCACTGTTACTCCCGCTGCCCCAGAAGCAACAGCAACGCCCCAACCAACACTTGAACCAA
>CALQBW020000075.1 GCA_943328915.2 Singulisphaera sp. GP187
ATGGAGCGATAATGGCTGGTTGGGGCGTGCCGTCGGGAAGTGGAGGGCGTCGACAAAACGAAATTGGTTGGTCGTAGGCAATAACTGTATTGTCGATACCGCTAGGTGTACCGTGCAGGCGTTGCTCACTCCGGTAGACGTATGCTCCAACCTCATCTTTATTGATATCACAGTGCAAAAAAAGTGCCATCGCACGAACCATTGCAGTGGCAACTGCCGCCCCGCTGCCCATACCACTGGCAATCGGGATGTCAGAAGTAATCGTGATGTCGATATCGGGAACAGGCAACTGCCATGTAGTCAGTAAATCATTTATTAAATCAAGAAGCGGATCGGTGTCGATGCCGAATGTAACACGCTGAGACAAATCAGGACTATGGATGATGCAGCCGTGACCGTTGTGGGCCGTCGAAATTTGGACTGTTGCTTGAATGTCTGGCAACGGCACAGCAATAGCTGGCCGGCGGTAGACAACGGCGTGTTCACCGGCAATGATTAATTTCGCAACAGCATGCGCCGTAGTCATTGGTATTACTTTCGCGCTGATGGGTTATTCCCATTCAATAGTGGCGGGAGGTTTTGACGAAATATCATACACCACGCGATTAACACCTGCGACTTCGTTGACAATACGGTTGCTGACATGCGCAAGGAATTCATATGGTAAGTGCGCCCAATCGGCTGTCATGAAATCTTCGGTGGTAATGGCTCGTAGTGCAACTACGTCGGCATAGGTACGTCCGTCACCCATGACCCCTACACTTTGGACCGGTAAGAGTACCGCAAAGGCTTGTTGTGTGCTGCGGTAGAGGCCTTTGGCACGCAATTCACTAATAAAAATAAAGTCAGCTTCACGGAGTACATCTGCTCGTTCGCGCGTAATTGGACCGAGTATGCGCACGGCCAATCCTGGTCCGGGGAAGGGGTGGCGCCAGACCCAGTCTTCGGCCAAACCGAGCTCCAACCCGGCTGCACGCACTTCGTCTTTGAAGAGATAGCGCAATGGTTCTACCAATGTTAATGTCATATCTGCAGGTAATCCACCAACGTTGTGATGCGTTTTAATGGTGACTCCTTTTTGACGATCGGGGGCTTTACTTTCGATGACATCTGGGTAGAGCGTTCCTTGTGCCAAAAACCTTGCACCTTCGATTTTGTTGGCTTCGCGTTCAAAAATACGGACGAATTTTTCACCGATGATTTTGCGTTTGCGCTCAGGGTCACTGACCCCGGCGAGGGCATCAAGAAACTCGGCGCTGGCATCGACGGCGATCAGTTTGATACCCATTTGATCGCGGAAGGTGTGGATGACTTGCTCGGCTTCGTTGAGGCGAAGCAATCCGTTGTCGACAAAGACACAGGTTAAATTATCACCAATCGCTTTATTGATGAGCAATGCGGTCACCGCCGAATCGACCCCGCCGGACAAACCACAGATAACTTTGCCGTCACCGACTTGGTCTTTAATACGAGCGATGGCGCCGTTTACAAATGACGACGCTTCCCAGGTTGGTTCAGCACCACAGATGTCGAGTGCAAAATGGCGCAAAATAGTACGCCCATGGGGAGAATGGACGACTTCGGGGTGGAATTGGATGCCGTACCAACCGCGGCTTTCGTTTGCCATGGCAGCAAAAGGAGTATTGGGACTACCAGCGAGTGCTACAAATCCTGCGGGCAATGCTTCGATGTGATCGCCATGGCTCATCCATACTGCTTGGCTAGTCGGCAACCCCGCAAACAACGGATGCTGGCAATCGGCGGTAATCGTGGCGGCGCCATATTCGCGTTGGTCGGCGCGGACTACTTTGCCTCCTAGTGCGTGACTTTGCAGTTGCATCCCGTAACAAATTCCAAGCACAGGAATTGTACTGTCGCGAAGCCATTCTGGGAGTTGGGGAGCGCCATCATCGTAGACACTCGCTGGCCCTCCGGAGAGGATTATGCCACGGACGTCATGTTGAAAAACAACGCTGGCAGGCGCGTCATGCGGGACAAGTACAGAATAAACACCAATTTCGCGGAGTCGGCGTACGATGAGCTGGGCCGTCTGCGAACCAAAATCGAGGACGGGTATACATTGAGTCATGGTAATATGTCCGTATACAGGTAGTCTATCCAGCCAATTCTGCAATGATTAATTGGTAATCGTAAAGTGCGTCAAAGATATTGGCATGGATGAAATAAATCTTCGCTAAAATTATAGCACGAGGGCAGGATGGAACTCTATTTGTTGCGCCATGGTATTGCCGAAGATCGCAGTGCATCGGGCGAAGATGCCCATCGTGTCTTGACTGCGGCTGGTATAGATCAAATTACCCAAACTGCATTAGCAATGTTACTGCTTCAAATAACGATCGATGTCATAATTACGAGCCCTTTTTATCGCACTCGCCAAACTGCCGATTTGATTGGATACAATTATCAATTGACACCAGTGGTTGATAATAGAGTGGCGCCGGGTTTTGACAATAAAAACTTGCTGCACATTACCCAACAAATTCAAAAAAATAGTGTTTTGATTGTCGGGCATGAGCCCGATTTGAGTTGGGTAGTCTGGGCGCTGGTGGGCAAGCGTATAAATGTGCCACGTGCTACGTTGCTCCGCCTCGATCTCAGCTCACGAGGATGGCAATTCATGTACAATTTGGCTCCACACGCCCAAGCAATGTTGTTGAAGTATTGATTTTTACAAATCACAGCCCCAGACTATACGCATCAGAATAGTCTGGGGCTTCACTATCTAATTTCAGCATTTTTATGATTTTACGGTGCCCAAGCAATCGGTGACTGGTAGTCGACATCATTAGTCAATTTTTTGTTTGGTGTGCCAGCGCGCGGCCAAATCCACAATTCTCCGGCTTCGCTCGGATGTCCGTATGCTTCACTCGGCGGGATACCGGGTGACCAACGTGGCGGTAATACCACGGCGAGTGCTTGACCATCGGGTTGCCACGCAAGGGCTTGTGCGCGTGGTTGGTTTTCGCCCACTGCAGTACCAATAGCACTAAAGGTCCCTTCAGGGAGGAAAATATCACGTTTGCCGACAAAGTTAAATGCCGCTGCATTCCAGACATCCCAACCACTGAGCCCACGAGCATCACCAATGTCCTGAGTGCTTATTGCATAGACATCGCCCTTCGGGCTGACGGTCGTAAAACGTGCCCACCCAGCGAAACTGTTGAGGAGGGTTTGTTTGCCGTCATGTGCATCGACGCGCATCAGTAAATTGACATCAACTTCAATGCGCATTCCCACAAACACGTGGTATAGGATCGATTTGTTGTCACGACTCCACAATGGATGATAGACGACTAATCCACCTTTGGGATCACCAGTATCTTTACCATCGGCGGTAACTGGATCCCAGCCATTTGCGCCTTGAAGATTGACTAAATGCAATTTATTGCCTGCCGTAAAACCGCTGTCAGATGAAGATGCATCGGCACGACTTGGTCGCGTCACATACGCGATGCGTTTGCCGTCAAGAGATACCGCAGGATCACAACCAGCGCCGACCTTTTGTTCTTGAGGATTTGCGATGGTGCGTAGTGCCACCGTCGCTTCGCGACAAAACATAGCCCAGGTCAGCCATGTGGTCGCCAGGTCCGCTTTGGTGGGACTACTTGCATATACAAAACCACTGCTGTCAGGTAACCATGCAATGCTGGCAAATGTCCGTTGGTCGTCGGTGAGTTGTGTACTCAAGGTGGTAGCGCGGTCAATTAACCAAAGTGTATCAAAATCGTTGTGTTTGGTCGCAATAATGTTTTTGCCATCGGGTGACACTGCAAAGTTTGCGATGCCAGCAGCAATCGGACGCATAGTGGTGTTTGCAATGCTATATGCTACAAGATTCGATTGTTGGAGGAATAATATTTCACCGCCACTAGGCATTGGTTGGAGTGTAGCGACTGGTGTTTCGGTTATCGTCGTAGCGACGGTTGGGGTAGCTTCATCTACCGCAGGCGTACTTGTATCTGCAATGATTGGGATAACTTTGGTGGATGCTTTCGTCGGAAGTACGTTGCTGCCTTGAGGAACCGCACAGCCAATCAAACTCAATACGATAAACCCAAAGAATATCATGCGACGCATGGTGAAACTCCTTTGATAAACGCTATGAGCGCGTGCTAATTGGCAATTCACGACCAAGGCTACCACGATACATATCAACTCAATCAAAGATTGTTGAATCCAATTGACCAAACAGGGAGCATATAATCGTTTAACGCTAAATTCATCACCTGCGTCCAGTTTTGTCAGTATGGATGGCAGTGTAGTTAAAGCACAATCTTTGCCGGTGGTAGTGGAATGAAACAGTACACCAATATTATGGGAACATTGTAACGTTCGTTTCATGGACACGCACGGTAGCGATTCTTGTTGGAACAAAGCCGGACGACATGAAAGTTAAAAACCCAAATGAACCTTAAATATGCAGAATTTTCATTGTGAGGGTTTTTGTGTTTGACCACACGGTTTGTAATTGTTAGACTGTAGGATTACGACGCAATACATACACGACTAAATCACAAATACCACTGATCATGGTCGAACTTCGTTCCATCCGAAAGTAAGGCTCCATCAACTGCTGGTAATGACTGACAGAGCGGATATTGTCGCCACGGTCGAGCCAATGCATTGCGCGCCCAAAGACATTCCAGCGGTTTTGGGTAGGGATGTCTTCGACCATCAAAATCGTACCGTCTTGCCGAAGTACACGATGTAACTCTGCGGCCGCACGTTGGACAAATGCATCGTCAAGGTGATGGAATACACCCATTATCAATACAGCATCGAAAGAATCATTGTTGAATCCAAGTTGATCACCACTCATGACGCTGACGGCACTCCCGTAGCGTTTGTGTGCATAGCGTACATAATATGGAGCTATGTCAAATCCCACATAGCGATCGGCAGGGAAGCTACGGGCAAATTGACCTGTGCCACTGCCATAATCGAGGAAGCGACGTGTAAGATCGCCACCAAAAGGTTCTAATTCACGTTCGATGAGTTGGTAATCAGCCACGAAACCGAATTCGGCAATACTGCGAAATGTGTTCCAAAGGACAGGTTGCCGCGCCACCATATTGAGTAATTCTTGAATCATTTCCTGCTCCGTATTAAGTCATGGGGCGTTGCGCCAGACATAGCAATGATACCCCAATCGGTAATCGCACGCCAATCTTTAGTAAACGCGCTTCTATACCCAATACAGTTAACCCAAGACGATTAATAAAAGGCGACGGCAATTGCAAATCGGATTGTGCAGAGGCATCTTCATCGCTCCGTCGCTCGGTCATGCGTTGTGCAAGCGGCATAGGAAAGAGGAATGAATGAATGTAACTCGATTTTTGGATAACAAATCCCGTAGCCACAAGACGCACAAGCAACTGATTGTGTGTATAGCGGCGCACACTATGCACTCGGGCATCGTGATGGCCACGTACCCATTTAAATGCCGGCAATCGCAATAAAAGCTGACCACCAGGCTTGAGGACGCGCAGACACTCACGCAGTGCAGCGATATCATCGCGTACACCTTTGTGGTCAATTACTTCGAAACTCGTCACTATATCAAATGACGCATCAGCAAAAGGGATATCCTCTATCGCAGCGTGCGCTATCGGGAACGGCAAACGTGAAGCGTGCCTGCACGCCAAGGCTGAATAATCGAAACCAATGGGGTCTCCGTATCCACTAAGCCAAGTGAGGTTACCACCAGTTCCACAGCCCGCATCAAGTATCGTTCTCGGTGTAGGGGTGGTGGGTAATTTGTGTAACCAGGCATCGGCAATTTTGCGCATCCCGACGTACCACCACAAGGTGTACTCGACACGGGCCATTACTTCGTATTCTTGCCGATCCATCCTACACTCTTTGTATTTCATGTAATGAGATATTGACGAATATCAGATTACCACATAAACTAACACCAAGTCAGGGTATTCATCTATACAGGAGGTTGCTATGCGCCTGTCTCCAGCCAAAATAGCACTTTATTCCGAACAATTAGTCGATGTACTTGCCGATACTGATGGTGTGTTGTTTGATTGTGATGACGCCGATTTGCGTGTTGCAATCAGCGAAATAATGACTAACGAGCTCATGATCGAAGAACGACTCGATGCCGAGTTACACGATTTACTCCAAAAAAACGCCCACTACGAAATTGCCATGCGACGCGTCAACTACGACGAACTTTTCAAAAAAGCCAAAGCGCAAGAAATTCGTAAGCGGGGAATTATACTGTAACAAACTGGCGTCTACAAAGGCATCCCACACTATTTTGGTGTGGGATTTTTTGTTGGGAAAATTAGTCACAAAACATGGACGCCAAACCATGGCCCGATTTGGCAAGCGAGCCGTGGGCCGTGACGTGTTTGGACACGACATTGTTGGCAGGCCATGCTGGCGCATGGTAATGGCGTTGTGGGCATCGCAGTTGCGACATATTTGCCACCGCGTAGCCGGATCTGGCGAATCATTTGTACCAGTGTGGTGGCCATCGGGGCACTCGCGGCAATGAAAATCTGATCAGCCCAACGGATTAATTCGGGAAGTCGTTTTTCAGCGACGCGTAAAATATTTTCTGGCCCTGCCAGATATTCCACATCGGTGGCAAGTAAATTAGGTTGCACATACCAATTGGGTGTCATATCTCCCGCAATCAGCGTGACACTTGTGTGACGTTGGTGCAATGCATTGACCATACCGAGCAAACGGATTGTCCCTTCGGCTTGGCCGATACATAATGCTGTACCCCGCTCGCCGAGCGGTTGTGGCAATTTACCATGTGGGCCATGACACCACACGCTGCTGCCGACAGCTTGTTGGGCTAACCAACGCCAGCCTTCATCACTGTGGGGGGCAATCACTAACCCAATCCGCCCGAGTTTGGCATCGACGACCGCGGGGAAACTCGCTCGCAACAATTGGCGTTGCGGGCGTTGTGTATCATCACAGATTAATTGGAGATATTGACCAGGCTGCCAGTTTTGGGCAATATGGGCTGCTTCAAAAGCCACCCAATGAAGGGTGCCAATAGGGCGGGATTCGCAAATCGTCAAAGTATGTTGTCGCATTCATAAGCCTTTTGATGGACAGTGGTTGGTATTATGACCATAGTTGCGGTCGCGCGCCGTATCAGGTAAACAACTGGTTGCCGGCAAACAAGGCATGGAGGTGAGCGCGTTCGCTTTCGCTGGGGCCAATGCCATCACAAAACGCTATGTTGCGCGTCAATTGCTCAGGGACAGCAGCCCCCGTCAGTGTCACTGCAATATCATTACAGGTCAGGCTATATCGCATGGCAGGTTCGACGAAACCATGTGGTCCAGGCTGGCGAAGATGGGCGATTTGGGCTTTGCGTCGCTCGGCCTCAGCGAGCAGATCATGGTCGTGTCGCAAAAATGGCGCAGGTACATCGGTCATAATCCCCATTCCCAAGGGGCTTCCGTTGATGACACCAATATTATGTTCCCGTGTCAACGGGAAGAATTCGTCTTGCATCGTCGTATCAATCAACATATAGCGACAAAACGTCAAGACAGTGTCAATATGCCCTGTGTGAATATACGGCATCAATAGCCTTAAATTACGGCTATTGACGCCAATTGCCCGCACTTTTCCTGCCTTTTTGAGGTCGAGAAAAGCAGCAATACACCCATTCATGGCAACGTCAAACGTGGTTGTTTCGGCTTCATGTAGCTGAATGAGGTCAATATAATCGGTTTGTAGCCGTTGGATGCTCGCTTCGACACTGGCCATGGTGGTGGCGTAATCATAGGGTGTACCACGCATCACTGCTTTGGTAGTCAAGTAGACTTGTTGGCGTTTGCCGCTGAGCGCTACCCCAAACCGACGCTCACTCTCACCGAGGCCGTACTGCGCCGCCGTGTCGAAGTAATTGATGCCGGCATCGATGGCGGCGTGGATGACCCGGGTAGCCTGTGCTGCTGGTACATCACCATATTCATTGCCAATAGCGGCGCCGCCCAAGCCGAGCCGTGACACCAGCCACCCGGTGCGCCCTAGTGTGCTGTATTGCATATACCCAACTTACGCTTGACGGCTGCGAATTAACTGGTTGTCTTGCCGAGGGTCATGCCACGGCGTGACATAACTGGGGGCATGCTGGTAGCGTTGGACCGTAATGGTCAGCGTTGCCCCGCTCCCTGGTGCAATATCCACGTCAAGCCATTGTTTATTGACGGGAGTAGCAGTGGAGGCAATCTTGACGTGGGTAATTTGATGTTCGGCAAAGCTCCCGGCTTGGATGATGACCGATTGAGCATGTAACGCATCGCTATTCACCAATGTCAATGTGATTGTATTTTGATCAAAATGCGATACTAAGGCTGATACCCCATGTGGTAATCCTGGGCGGCGGCGTTGGCCATCGTAATACCGTACTTGGGCAAATTGTAGCCCGCCATGTGAGATGTGCATGGGGGCACCAAGGGTAAGTTGCAACAGGCCTTCCACACATACGGGAGTGAATTCTTGCCAGGCATGGATAGGGTCGACATGCATATTGATGTTGAGGCCACTGATATCGAGCTCACTAATGTCGTGCCAGTTATGCGGGTCACCAATCGGCGAATACATTTTGGCTAATTGATCGTTGACCAGTTGTTTATTTGCAGTCAAAATTTGTCTGGGGTAGTCGGGGAATTGCCCTTGGATGTATTGGAACCACGGCAGGGTGTTGTTGATGTAGTGTTTGCCACCCCCCACTTGGATATCGTTCCAATCGCTTTGGCGTGGAATACGCATCACACGCGCCAAATCTTCGTCGGCCAGCGAGGCATACCACAAATAAATCGGATATTTGTGCAATGGTGCGCGAAAGTCGCCCCAGCCGGCATCGAAATGGCGGTTGGGCACCATAAAACTGCCGTCGACGTCACGCCCTAAGGCCCAATTTTCATCGAGTTGTTGGCGTGCAAGGGCAAGCCAGGCGGTATCGCCGGTCATTAGCAAGGCATTCATACAGGCATTGGTGATGGGTTCAATGATGGTCATAAATCCATGTGGCCAGCGCCATCCATAATAGCCTCCCCACCACTTGCCGTCGAGATATTCACCGACTTCACCACTTAATCCCACGTTATCGGGAATGATGCCGCCATTCGCGTCAGCACGCGCCGCCCAGGTACTAATGTAATCGAGCACCCATTGCCGATGTGCTGCAGTGCCACTAAACAAAAATGCATGCGTAATAAGTCCACTGGTATTGAGATTGAGTGGGACGTCGCCACGATTCATGCGCTGATTCATTTTCGCAATCAGGTCGGCATAAATCGTATCGTCGCTCCAGTGACACAGCCGACTTGCAAAATCGGTATTGACGATATCTTCGTATGGTGCCAAATAGTGATCAAGCACGACGCGGTGGGTCGTCCAATCTTCGGGGGTAACCACAAAGCGTGGTCCCCGACTCCCGGTCAATGGCGACCGTATCAGATGAAGGGCTGGGTCGTAATTTGGTGCGAGCGGATCACTGCCGTTGTACATGTTGGCGAATTTTGCTGACCGTTGTTGCTCTTTGCGTTGGCTGGGGTCGGCGAGACCAAGGAAGTAAATAAACAAATATCCTTCGCCATGATGCATCCAGTCGTAATAGGCGGTATATTCTCGGTCGATTTGGCCATACTCTGTCCACTGCCAGGTGATACCGTCCCATATCCGGCGTGCTTCTGGTAATAACCAATCGTCACCACCCAACATATAGAGCAACGCTAATTGCATAAAACCTTCGTATGGATCATCACTGCCGTCCATCCCTGGCCAATAATTGCGCCAATACAGCGTCCCATCTGGGCGCACATAGCGATCGACAAAAAGGCGTGCGGCATCGTTGAGTTGCGTAATGAGGGCACGCTGCTGTACGGCCCAGGTGGGAGGAGTCATGGCAGTGTCAATGCGAATGGTAGGCATAGTTGTCCTTTTTCACGCAACGTTGGGTGGAGGAAAGAGAATACGGTTATTGTACATGGGATGCCGTTGGAAGGAGCAATTTGCTTTTGATTACAACTCCCAGAGAATAGGCAAGCGAATCCATTCTTGGGTTTCTTGGGGTTGATTAGGCCACAAGTCAAAGTGGATATGCATTAACTCTTGCCAATGATTCGGGGTCATATTGGTGGTAAACGAACCTTTGGGTTTGGGGTCGTCCATTGCAGCCGGCTGTTCTTGATAGGAAAAAATCTGGAATTCGTGGGCGCCGATGATAAAGTATTTGTTGAATCCGTGGGGGAGTTCTTCTTGGCGCAGAAAGTGATAGTAGACATAACTGCAATACATGTCTGGTTTGATGCGTGCCAACGACCCTACCCGTTTTTGCGGGACGTACCCTGGGGCACGCCAATGTGGACCATCACCTGGCACACCATCGTGATAGATGTCTGGTAGCGCTATGGTAACCTTTGGCCCATAGACAGTCGGTACATTGAGGAGGATATCACCAAGTAATGTGCCCCACAGTGTATTCAGGTCTATTGATTGGGTCGATTCGAGGTAGCCATACAAGAGATTTTCATGCAAAAAAAGGGTCCCCGTCTGTCCGCCCTGCGCTTGAATGGCACGGGTGATGTGATTGCTGCGTTGCGCGATTGTCGTGGTGACAGACGGTTGGGAAGAGGGGGCAACATAGCTGACCCAAAGCTGGCGATAAATCATCATAACCTCATAAAAAGCGTATAAGCGAACAAGTGGCGATTTCGTCATCACCACTTGTTCATAATCAGATTATTTTTCTTGGTGGGTGATGGTACCTTTGTACATGGTCAAAACTGTTTTGCCACGCATTTTTTGCCCAAGGAGAGGAGTGTTTTTTCCCTTCGAAAACAATGTATTGGGTTCGACGATCCACACCAATTGGGGGTCAATTACGGTGATATCAGCGCGGGCACCGATACGCAAGGTAGTGGTGCCACGCCCAAGGAAGGCAGCCGGGGCATCGGTCATGTGGAAGATTACATCCAGCATGCTGATGCGTCCTTGATTGACGAGCATCAGCATGCTGGCCAAGGCGGTTTCGATACCGGTAATCCCTGCCATCGCCAAACGATATTCGACTTCTTTGTCGACGCGGCCATGGGGGGCATGGTCGGTGGCCACAAAATCCAGCGTGCCGTCGATTAATCCCTGGAGCACTGCGTCGCAGTCGGCCTCGCTACGGAGCGGTGGGCTGACGCGGGTATTGGTGTCGTACGGTGGCCGGGTTGTCGAATTCAGCGACATGCCCGGTTCGTTGCGCGGGTCTGCTTGTTCATCGAGCCAGCCCAACACCCAGCGATCACTTATGGTCAGGTGGTGTGGTGAGGCTTCCCCGGTCACGTTCACCCCGCGGGATTTGGCGGCCCGGATAAGGGCTACGCCGCCTGCCGTGCTGACGTGACAGACATGCAAGCGACTTTTGGTTAATTCGGCGAGAGCAATATCACGGGCGATGCCTACTTCTTCGGCAGCACTTGGGTAACCCGGCAAGCCGAGACGGTTGCTGACGGCACCTTCGTGCATCCCCCACCCTTTGCTGAGAGTCATGTCTTCACAATGCCCAAAATATGGCACGCCGAGCATTTTGACATATTCAAACACATTGCGCATCACGGCGGGATCACTGACCGGTACGCCGTCATCGCTGAAGCCAATTGCGCCAGCATCGACCAATTCACGCATCGGGCTGAGCTCTTTGCCCGCCCGCCCAATGGTCGCTGCGGCAATCGGTAATACTTCTGCGAATCCCGCCTGTCGCGCTGCGGTGTAGATGTGTTGTACGACTGCCACATTGTCGATGGCTGGTCGGGTGTTGGGCATACAGGCAACCACTGTATAGCCACCTGCGGCAGCGGCACGGGTACCGGTGGCGATGGTTTCTTTGTGTTCTTCGCCAGGGTCGCGTAAATGGACGTGTGGGTCAAT
>CALQBW020000076.1 GCA_943328915.2 Singulisphaera sp. GP187
CGATTGCTTGGATGTCGCGTTGGCCACGTTTCACGGGAATAACTTGCATCAAGGTGAACCATTTGCCAAATAATCCGTCAACAACTTCTACTTTGGCAAACCACCAACCGCGATGCGACAACGGCAGCCCCCATCCTATCATGGGGATATCGTGCCATTGCACGTGGTTACATGCAAGTACCAGCCCTTGGGGACGTGGTGGCAGGTTTTCACGACCAGACACGCGCCAATTGATCAACCGCAGACGGTTGCAAATTTCAATCAGCGAAATAATAATGAAATAATTGATAAAACTTAGCATGTGATCCTCGTAAAACTACCGTAAACGACCGAGTTGAAGGGTATAGACCATGTGGCCGCCGCTCCATCCAGAACAGATTATAAGCAAGAGCACAATCGCCATATACCCTAAAAACAAGTGGTAACGCGGGTGTGTCCAGACAATCCCCATCATGCGTCGCCGCAGTTGCCAGGCTAGCCATGTCACCCCAAAAACGCCAATCCCACTCGCTGCATGAATGTTGATCCACGTGAGGGCGTTGCTGGGAGTATGGGGGTCAGAGAGGCGATTGACGGCATCGATAGTGCCACTTATGAGGCTTGGGATGAGTGCGACCCAGCCAAAGATTACCAAATAATAGCCAGATTGCTCAATGTGGCTAAGGCGTCGATACCACCCATAAAACACAAAGCAGGCGGCGGCTACAATGGCACCAATTGGGACGTGTACAGTTGCCGGATGGAGTATGATATCACGGTAGTCCATCAATTGACCTCGTTTGGTGCGAAACGGCGTTATAATACCACATCATATCGGGGATGATACCTATTGGGGGGGCTTATGCAACGGATTGCTCCGTGGCTGTGGATAGTAATTATTATAACAGGATGTTGGCCTTTGCAAGTTTCAGCCCATGGCATTATCGCCGGTGGTGCTCGCGTTTTGGATATCCAAGCGGGTAGTTACCCGCTGCGGATTGAAGTCAGTGTGCCAACTGGTGCGCCGGCATTGCTCACCGCTAAAGTATGGCCACAACGCGATTTAGCAGGCGCGACCCAACTGTCGCTGACGGCCACTCACCAAGATTCGCAGGCCAATGTTAGCCAACAAATCAATGTGCCGGCAGGTCCGCGTATGATTTCGGTGTTTGATGTGACGTTACCACAAACAGGGGTTTGGGAATTACGCATCCAAATCCATGATACCGCACACGGCATTGGTGTGGTTACAGTGCCAATTACGATATACCCCAATTCGATTCCCCCGTTGACAATTCCCATGTTTGTGGCAGTGGCCATCCTGGCTTTGGTGTTGTTTAGTACCACCATTTGGCCTGAAGCCCGCCCATGGGTGCGGGTGGCGCAAGCTCACAGTTTCACTGCCTCGCTGAGCATCACGGTGGTGATTGGTCTGCTGATGGCCTGGCCCAATCTACGTGTCGACATTCCCACCGTCGATACGACCACTCGACCCTATTTCGTCACCCAAGCATCCCAAACCCGTGATGCGCAACGCAATGTTGATCAGTTGCAAATATTGGTGAATGATGGCTCGACTGGTCTGCCGGTGGATGACATAATGGTGCATCATCAGGCATTGATGCATTTGGTGTTGATTGACCCCGTATCGCATACATTTCTCCATATCCATCCGGCACGGGTTAGTGCTGGGCGATATATCGTCGATCTCCCCTCCATTGCCCGCGGCACCTATGATGTCGCCATCGAAATCGAACGCGCCAATAGTGGTTCGCAGATGACCCATCAACAGGTGGAAATCGGTGACGATACGGCGCAGGCTTTGCCGGCTCCATCACCGGTACCGGCAACTGTCCAAGCGGGTGATTACACCGTGACGGTACAGGCAACCACTCCGGCGCGTGTGGGCGTGCCAGTCGAATTGCAGGTGACGGCCACTCGTGCCGGCCAGCCCGTCGCGGCGCTTGATTATTGGTTGGGGATGCGTGGTCATATGATTGTTCGCAATCCCAATGGGGCAATATTTGGGCATATTCATGCGGTCGGTACCATGAATGATCTCTTTGAGCCAGTCAGTGCGGTTGGCAATAAAGTCGCATTCGTGTATGCCTTCCCTACAGCGGAACCGTACGCGGTATGGGTGCAAATTATGATTGATGGTACGCTGTTGACGCTCCCCGTCCAAATAACGGTATTACCGTAGTGCTTGAGGTATCTATGAAAAAATTAGCCGTGCTATGGTCGCTTTTGGCTTTGCTAGTGGCTTGTGCGAGTACCCCGATTACTGCGCAAAGTCAACATTTTGGAATAATGGTAGCTGTTTCGCCAAGTGGAATTGGCGTGCGACCAATAACAATTACTCTCACGGGTAGCGATAAAAAACCAATCAACGATGCGTCGGTCACGGTTTTTGCAGTAATGAAACAACATGGAATGCTCGCAGTTCCGTTGACCCTTACGCCTGATGCTGAAGGGACATACACCAGCGATGTTCTCGACCTCAATATGGCCGGCGAATGGCAATTGCAATTACATATTGTGCACGGGAATGTGAATGACACGTTGACAATTCCCGTCGTCGTGAATTAATTATTTACAAAAATCCCCCAAGATTGTTGCATCACCAACAGTCTTGGGGGATTTGCGGTTATCTTTATCGCAAGGTGATGGGATCGCCAACATGAATTATGCCACTGCTGCCATGGACGAGGTTTTGCCCAAAAATTACCCCCAAGGCTTGCTTGCGAAACGTGTTGAGGGTCGCTAATGGCTCAAGACTCCGCTCCCCCGTCAATTGGTCGGTGGTGGTGACAGTACAGCGCGCACACGGCTTTACAGCGGTCATGGTGACATTTCCGACCTGCAGCTCGTGCCATTGATCCTCGGCCCATGCCGTAGCGCCACTGACGACAATGTTTGGTCGGAAGCGATCCATGCCAATTGGCGTGGCGAGGCGCGTGTTGAGGTCGGCCAGCGATGCCTCGTTGGCGATCAAGCTCGCATAGCCATCAGCAAAGCTGACTGCATCAGCGGGGTGGGTGGCGTATTTGGGGTCGACGTGGCGCCGGTACCCTAACGCCATCCGCACCAATCGGCACGGTTGTCCCAGTACGTGGCTGAACCATTCAGCGACGTCATTTCCTTGGTCGACCACCGTGCTGGTATTGCGCCAAATGGTGACCAAACGGGTAATCCCGGTATATAACGGGGTGATTTGTAACGGTGCATGATTATCAGAGGCTAATTGCCAGCCTGTGGCGGTGGCAGTGACCACGATGCGAGCCATAGCGGGGAGTTCGCGTTGTGACAAAAACTTACCGTCTGCATCGACCACTAAATAGCGTCGATCGTCTGCTAAGCCGATATCTTCGACTTTGGCTTGATTGACTGATACACCGCGACACCCTTTGATTGGGTAAATGTAGAGTGCATGTATTTGCATGCGATATTCCTTTGCGTTAGCGGGGGGTTTGCCATGGGACATCAGTAACGCCGGCAAAATGATTGGCGGCGCGAGCTGCGACAAACAAGAAATCGGATAAGCGATTTAAATACATACTAATCACTGGGCTACAGGCTTCTTCACGGGCGAGGCTGACCACATGTCGTTCGGCTCGCCGACAAATCGTCCGTGCCAAATGGAGATGGGCTGCAGACAAATTCCCTCCAGGCAAAATGAATTGCGTCAAGGGCTGTAATATGGCTTCAAATTGGTCAATTGCTTGTTCAAGCACAAGGACATCACTGTCGCCGACGCGGGGGATTTTCGCTGCTTTTCCGGGTGTGGCCAAATCAGCACCGACCACAAAGAGTTGATTTTGGACGGTCATCAAAATTGCATCTAGTTCAGGTGGTACCCCGGCAGCGCGCACGACACCAATCGCCGCATTGCATTCATCGACGGTACCATAGGCTTGGACACGGATGGTGTCTTTGGCGACGCGCAATCCACCCCAAAGTCCTGTTTCACCATCATCACCAGTTTTGGTATAAATTTTCATTGGCTACTTTCTGTAAAAAACCTCCGCCGTACATGGTGGTACGGCGGAGGGACGGATGGCGTTAACGCAACTTGATATGCAGGTCGCGTAATTGTTTTTCTTCGACGGGGGATGGGGCTCCCATCATTAAATCCTGGGCTTGTTGGGTCTTGGGGAATGCGACGACTTCGCGAATTGTGGCTTCGTCAGCCAAAATCATGGCGATGCGGTCAATGCCTGGGGCAATACCACCGTGGGGCGGTGCACCAAACTCAAAGGCTTCGAGCATGTGTCCAAATTGGAGCAGCGACGTTTCGCGGCTGATTCCGAGCAAGTCAAATAACTTTTGTTGGACATCGCGTTGGTGAATACGAATCGAGCCACTTGCGACTTCGTAGCCGTTGAGCACCAAGTCGTACGCTTTGGCACGTACTTTACCGGGGTCGCTGTCCATCAACGCAACGTCGCTTTCGAGTGGTGCGGTGAAAGGATGGTGGGCTGCATCCCAACGGTTTTCGCCGTCGTTCCATTCGAGTAACGGGAAGTCAACAATCCAGGCAAATTTGAGCAGATTGGGGTCAGCCAAATTGAGCCTGCTTGCAAATTCACGACGAATTTTGTCAAGGACGGCGGTTACCACTTTATGGCTATCTGCCACGATGACTACCATGTCGCCTGCATGGGCTTCGCATGCCGTCAAAATTGCTTGCAGTTCGCTCGCATCAACTTGCTTGGCAAACGATGAGCGTAATTCGGCACCATCGGCAGGTAACGCCGCCCACAACAAACCTTTGGCTCCGTTTTGTTTGGCGATATCAATGACTTCATCTATTTGTTTGCGGGAATAGGCTGCCACACCAGGGATGCGGATGGCTTTGATTTGACCACCACTTTGCACCGCACTGCTAAACAAGGTAAATGCAGAATTCGCTAATAACGAGGTCAAATTCACCAATTCGAGCCCGTAGCGCAGGTCGGGTTTATCTGACCCGTAGCGTTCGACGGCTTCGTTGTATGTCAATCGGGGGAATGGCGACAGGGTGTGTTTGTGGGGTACCACGGCAGGTACCATCGCCGTAAACAATCGCTCGACGACGTCAAGAACATCGTCCATATCGACAAACGACATTTCCATGTCGAGCTGGGTGAATTCTGGCTGGCGATCAGCACGAAGGTCTTCGTCGCGGAAGCAGCGGGCGATTTGGAAGTAACGATCGAACCCGGCCACCATCAACAATTGTTTCATTTGTTGGGGGGATTGTGGCAACGCAAAAAACTCCCCTTCGTGCACACGACTTGGGACGAGGTAGTCACGAGCCCCTTCCGGAGTTGATTTGGTTAAAATCGGGGTTTCAATTTCGAGGAAGTGTTCTTTGTCGAGAAAGTCACGGATGAATTTAACAAAACGATGGCGCATTATTAAATTGCGTTGCATCCGCTCACGGCGCAAATCGAGGTACCGATATTTGAGGCGTAATGGTTCTTCTTCGTTGCCGTCACGGTTAATCATCAACGGAGTCTGTTTGGCTGCATTGAGGACTTCAACGGCTACTGCCTTGACTTCGATTCCACCGGTGGCGATATCAGAGTTGGTTGCTTCTGCAGGGCGGGTACGCACTATACCGGTCACGCGCAACACAAATTCGCTCCGTGCATCAGCAGCAATAGCGTGTACTGCGGCGTCGTCGGCTGCATCAAATACCACTTGGGTGATGCCATAACGATCGCGCAAGTCAATGAAAATCAATGGGCCATGGTCACGGCGGCGATGAACCCAGCCTGCCAATGTGATACTTTGGTTTTGATGGTTCGGGCGGAGTTCCCCGCACGTATGCGTACGATACATAATATTTTCCTTGTTCGGGACGGTGGCATTTAATGACATACCAACCATTATACCATTTTGGTGTGGGTGTGAGCTTCAGCGTTTGGTTTTCGATTTGCGTGCGACAACGATTATCTGCTCACTGGTACTTTCATACGGATTAAGGTCATAATCGCCATAGATTGCTTCGACACGAAATCCCGCGCGTGCCAATAAATGTTCAATTTCGTAGCGCCACAACCAGCGCATGGCAAAAGCAGCGTTTTGGCGATGTACTTGCTGATTGCTTTCGATAATGTCATACATAAAGACGACGTTGATGAGCTGTTGCGCAACATCGGCCCATTGCGCAACAAATTTCTGGACGGTTCGTCCATCAGGAAGTATAAATGTTTTGTCGAGCATTACATCGCCATGATAATCTGGCAAAGCCCGTACATCTGGATTGAAAACATCAATTACCAAGGTCCCCGTTGGTCGCATAGCAGCATGCAACGTCCCCAACGCAGCGAGTTGATCTTCGACATTGAGCATATGCATAAACGAATTGAGCGCAACAATTGCGAGGCTGTAGCGGGTGTCACTGGACCAGTTACGAATATCTCCTTGGTGGAGCGTCAAGGGTATGGTGGGTTCTTGATCGTGTGCGCGTTGTGCGACCGCCAGCATTTCGAGAGAACTGTCAACACCCGTTACCGTGTAACCTGACATCGCAAGTGGGATTGCAACACGTCCCGTGCCACACATGAATTCAAGAATCGGTCCTTTGGTACGGCGTGCCAACGAACGATAAAAATCAACGTCTTCGCGGATTCCAGCAAAATCCAACGCATACAGTTCTGCGATGGAAGCGTATTCTTGCATGGCTGTGCTTTCGATTAAATTAAACTACGTCGGAGTAAATCCGAATCGTAGCGTTGGCTGTGTTGTTCATGTAAAAAAGCCTCAAATGCTTCAACCCCATTGGTGCGTAAAAATTGGCGTTCAGATGGACTGATGGGCAAAATCCATAACGTTTGAATGTAGATTTGCGGGTGGTCGATTTCGCCGGCAGGATTAGGGTCGTATATGTGTGGATCGTCTAGGAAGGGATACGTAAAGTAAAGATATTCAAGTGCCGAATTTGGGATAATTGGCTCACCAATCGGCATGACATATCCTGCCCCTATTTCGCGGTTGTGGATATGTGGATGTTCCGCAATCATTAATAATATTTCGCATACCGCTTCGGAATACACATTGCTTGCATGCATTAAATATTCGTGGCGAATTCCCCGTGGGTCGCCGCTCGTGATTGTCGACCGTGGAATAGGTGATCGTGATGCTCCGATAGTGCAAAATACATCATATAAAGGGTTTTGTTGAAAGATACAAATCGAAAATTGTGCCGAAATGGCACTGTGAATTCCTTCGGCACCTTGCTTCGGGCGTGCCCCAAACCGTGAGGTTGGCTGCCCTTTCCAGCGTAATAGCCGGTCATAGTAAAGTAATGCTGGGTCAGTTTCTTTCTCCCAGCGATAGGATAATTGTTCACGATACGGATCTACGATACTCATGGTGCGTTTCCCGCAAGCTGATAATCTGTGCCTATGACCAATACGAGGGTTGCATCTTTGGACGCACCTGTGGGTCGGGCAGAGTTAATACTAATTTGTGTACTTTTCAGGCCGAGACGGTCTACTATTTTTTGACGCTCGCTGCTGTGGTCACCAATATCATAGAGCATTGTCGTGCTTGTTTCGGTGCCATCGCCGGCATCAATTGTCGTGACGCCTTGTTTCGTTAAATTTGCGGTCGCCATGTTCCCCAGTCCACTCACGTTTGTGCCGTTGAGCACTTGGACGGTAACAATGCCGGCAATACCCGCTCCGGTCTTCCAACGTTTGACCAGACTGGCTATGTCGTTGCTGTTCCAATAAATATCTGACCCAATGACATTGTCAACCCGTACATCTAGAGGGTTTATAGTTAATTGTGCAATACGATTACTATCAAGTTGCGTGGCAATTCCCGCCATATCACTCATAGTGCTAATATTCCCGATCGGTAATGTCGTCCGCACATTTTGTTCGAGCACACTCACCCACTGGGGAAGTAAAGAAACGTTGTCCATGATGCCGCGATTGCGCACTGCACTCAACACTGCTTTGAGGACTTGCTGTTGGCGTTTGCTACGGTCAAAATCATTACTTGAATGCCGCGAACGCGCAAAAACGAGTGCAGTATGTCCATTCATTTGCTGGATTCCCGGTGCAATATAAATGCGTTCGACGCCGTGGTTGTCTGTAGGGTATTCTGGGTCTACTAGGGTGGTTTTGACATCGATGACGATACCGCTCACGCTATCAACCAAGCGTTCAAAACCTTGGAAGTCCACCTGGGCGGTGTAATCTACTTTCACGTGCAAAAATTTTTCAATAGTTTGGGCAGCCGCCGCGCCTCCCCCGGCATCTTTCGTGGTGCCACTGCCATATAGTTTTTCGGCATTATAAAATCCGTAGGCATAAGCACTATTAACTTTCCCTGGACTTCCACTGGGGAGTGGAACAACCGAATCTCGTGGAATTGACAGCATGGTTGCCCAACCAGCCAAAGGGTCTACACGAACAAGTATCAATGTGTCACTCCGCACACCATCTGCTTCACTTTCGGCACGTTTGTCGACCCCAATTAACAAAACCGAAAACGGTTCCTTGAGCGTTGATGGGACAAAAGTATTAGTCGTGGATTGCTGATCGGTGGTTTTTTGAATTGATGTGGAATCGGGTTGGGTATTGGCGCGGGGGTCTATTTGTTGAATGCTTGCTAATGCTTGGTCTGTGCGACGCACGAGTATGAGTGCGGTCCCTGCACCACCAATAAGTAGTATTACTACTATTACTATAATATATGTGCGCCAACTGTTGGCTTGGGATATTACCCGGTGTGCAGCCATCCGTGCTGGGTTCACTGAAGGCAATAATTGTTTTGATGGCCGACGTAACAGTTTAACTGGGCGTAATGAACGATGTCGCGACGGTTTTTGCACGTAACAGCCCACTGGTAATGTAAGAATATTTTGATTATAGCATCAATGTGTTTCATTTGAATCTGTTAATTCACTGATAAAATGTAGGCCGCTATGCGGTAATCAATGAACGAATTAGGTCCTTATGGAAGTGTCCCGGCAAAAAAATCGAGGTTATTTTTCCCAATAAGGCGATCGTCTATACGTTCTTATTCATTATGGAGAAGTGAGGCGTGACTTTAGCCTGCGTAAGTCTCCAATCGAACAAATTTTTGTTGCCACATGGAACGGGGTTAGAAATCCAAATCCGCGATGGTCGCGCTCGTTCGACTTGACCGATGTTAGCCTTTGCCCACACAGGACCGCATTCCTATGATGTATTCAAAAGCAACGTCTTTTGCCATCCTTTATCGAAGCACAACCCACTGAGTCTTGAATATTCGCAGATTATTCAAGCGCGATTTGCAATACTGCTATTTGGCTGTGACGCACCTCCAAAAACTACGTACAAACTATTTATCTGCCACGCACATAATTACACGAATTATGGCGAGGTGCTCGGTTTTTACCCTGCAAATGTGAGTACTCCAAATCGCTAGAGGGTGTGTTAATGATGAATTACTAGATTTTGTATTGGAATAAATACTGGACGCTGAATTTTTCGCAACTACATTTGAGTGGTTATAAATGTGTGCAAATGCATACGTAACAATCACTTTGAAGCCGTTTTTTAAAAATATATTGTGTGAAGTTTTACGAATAGTGATGATTTGTGTAAAACGTTTTGTGTGCGCAGAAATAATTAATATGTATTGTGCAGCCGTAATTGGCTTTTGATGAACAAAAAATCGTCGGTCATTACTACGTGTACTGTTATTCAGCGTATTCTGCGTCTGGTAATCCAATTGAAGAATACAATAATCCCAAAGACTGCGGTGCACGTCAACACTATGGCGGCACCCGTTGAAACGGCAAAATAATAAGAGAGCAACAACCCTACAAACGCTGAGCCTGCACCAATGACCGCGGATACTGCCATCATGCGACGTAAATCGCTGGTAACCAACGAGGCTGCTGCGGCAGGTGTCACCAATAAGGCACTGGTTAATACAACACCAACGACTTGGATACCGGTCACGACGGTGAATGCCAGCAGGATGAGCAGCATCGTGCGTAAGTGATTGCTCTGAATGCCGATGACTTCGGCGTGCGTGCTGTCAAAAGAAGTGAGTTCGAGTTCTTTGTGGAACAAGATAAGCACCACCAGCACTACCAGGGCAACACCCGACATCAACCATAATTCTTGGGATTGCACCCCCAAAATATTGCCAAACAAAATATGACTTAAATCGCGAAACGATTGCAAGCGACTCATCAACAAAATCCCCAAGGCAAACATGGCCGTAAAAATGACGCCAATGGCGGTATCTTCGCGCAGGTTGCTTTTGCGGGCCATCCAGCCGATGCCAAGTGCCGTCATAATTCCGGCGGCCAAAGCGCCACCTACGAGGCTCCAGCCATTCATGTAGGCAATGACCACGCCAGGCAAGGCGGTGTGCGCCAAGGCATCACCGATGAATGCCATGCGGCGCAATACGACGTAACTGCCGATAATTCCACAGGTAGCGGCTATCAACAATGACGCTAGCAATGCGTTTTGCATGAATTGATAGGCAAACGGTGCGGTTAGCCATTGCCATAGCTCACTCATATGTTTGCTCCGCCGCGGTTTGTTGATATAATTCGGCAACTTGATGTTTGATGACGGCACCGGCGTGCAGACTGATGATGAAGTCGAATTCTTGACTAAGGCGCGACAAATCGTGGGTGGCCACAATAGCAGTCCGCCCCAGTTGTTGGAGTTCATCGAGGATGGTGCAAATTAACAGCCGCGTTTCGGGGTCGACATTGTTGAATGGCTCGTCAAGCAATAACAACTCGGCTTCTTGGACAATCGCCCGTGCGAGTAGGGCGCGTTGTTGTTGACCTCCCGACAAATCGCTAATCCGGCGATCCGCCACGGACCCCAACCCGAGCCGCTGGAGGGTCTGAACAACCAGGGTATCGTCGTACGCTTGTGGGTTAGTTAACCAACCGAGGTGGACATAGCGCCCGCCCATCACAAAGCGGCGCACGGTAATGGGGAAGCGCCAATCGATTTCGCCCCGTTGCGGCAAATAGGCCACGCGGTGATGGCAGGCGCGCACTGGCCTCCCATATATCGCCACACTGCCGGTGTTGTATGGTTGCAGGCCGGCTAGGGTCTTGAGCAGGGTGCTTTTGCCGGCGCCATTGGGACCGATCAGGGCCGTTCGAATTCCCGCCGGAATGTCGAGGGCGGTGCAATTGAGCGCGTCACCTTGGCTCGCATCATACACAACCCGCAGGTTGCGAATATTGACGGCGTCAGCACCCGGAATTGAATCAACGTGATGCCGACCACTGTAATGGAAAATCATGCCTATTTTGTCCCTGTGAGTGCCGTGACAATCGTGCGCACATTATAGCGCATCATTTCGATATATGTGGCACCACTGGTGTTGGCCTCGCCCAAGGCATCGGTGTAAAGTGCTGGCGCAATTGTGACGCTGGCTTCTTGGGCGATTTGTTGCATCACCTTGGGATTGCTCATATTTTCCACAAAAATAGCCGGCACGCCGCTTGCTTTGATATCCGTAATGAGACGGATCAAGCTACTCGCACCAGGATCACTACTTTCA
>CALQBW020000077.1 GCA_943328915.2 Singulisphaera sp. GP187
GAAATCGATTGCATTTTCTTCGGCGACTGCCCCAGAGCGATATACGTATCCGGTTATTTTGGCAGGGTCAAGATCGGGAATGAGTGCAACGCTATGGGCGAGGCGCTCCCAAGTCATGCCACCACGTTCGACAAACAAACTGCGCAGTGCATCTGGTTCGAGTGGGCTATCTTCTGCATCACGGCGCTGAAGATAGCGCCCATTGACAGAATAGACATTGGGCAGGCCACGTGGCACGTTGACAACCACCACGCGAACTGAGGTATGTTCCATTACTTCGGGCATTGGCATAATCAAGGTGGGGACGCACATCGCGGACGCATCGAGCACCATACGGTTCATTTGCTCGACGTCGACGACTCCTTCTGGGCGTAAATTGCGCGGATTGATGCCGATGACAATTATGCCACCACTGGCGTTAGCCATGGCCGCACACATTTCAGCCAAATCTTCGAGACGCACATTGCCGCGTACATACGCCATATGTTGACCTTGTGGTTGTCCAGAGAGAATTGGTGGTAAGCTTGGAGTCATTGGGTAGCGCTCCGCAAAACAACGAAAAAGAATTGAATAGTCCATGCGTGTTTACACAATTTGTTCTTTTTTGGAACACTGCATAAAATATTCAATTCATAACATAATGTTTAAACATCATACCATACTTAAACAAAAGTTGTGTTAGGATTATTTGTGTGCAATTTTTAGTCTTGTACATTCTTTTTTGTCTGAATTCAGACCAATTGTGGGTTAAATACGAATAATTTTGTCGACATACAGCTATGCTGTAGGTGACAGACGTTTTTAGATGAATTTTTACTCATTTATTCACATTTGGCTGCAACGGTAAATCGTTAGAAAGTTTTTATCATGGGGAAAAATATCCGACCGATGACCGTGGTACTCCTATTGGCATCATGTACGATGTTGATGATGACGGGGCATTCGATGCCCTACCCGGTGCTGGCGCCGTGGCTGATTGCCCACCATATCGGCATGGGGGCGTTAGGGTGGATGAGCTTTGCGTTTTCGTTGGGCAATCTTATCGCCGCTCCCGGAGCTGGCTATTTGGTCGATCGATGGGGACGGCGTCCAGTATTGATTATTGGCTTGCTTACCATCGTGATTGTCAATCTGGTGACGCCGTTTGTCGATGACTTGATACCGTTTATCGTATTGCGGTTTGTATTGGGCTTTGGTAATGCCGGGATTATGCCGGCCGCCTTGGCGGCCACCGCCGACATTGCGCCCGAAGAACGTCGGGCCCAATGGATTGGTTATGTCAGTGGTGGGATTAGCATCGGCTTGATTATTGGCCCTACCATCGGTGGGGTACTGTACGATGCTTTGGGCTTTGCCGCACCGTTTAATGTGTCGGGGGTGATGGCTCTGGTGGCGGTGATATTGGTGCTCTTTATCGTCCCCGAGACGCGACCTGCGCTAGTGCCTGCCACTCCTGATGGCTCGTCACGGAGTGGTTTTGGTCAAATATGGCGCAATCCACCGCGCCCACTAGGCGTGTTGGCTACCCTGTTGGTGGTGGAATTCGTCTGGACGTTTGCGTGGGTCGCTACCGAACCAGCCATGTTGCAGCAATTGTACCAACAGTATGCCTATACGGCGACCATGTTTGGTGTCGTCGTCGGTGTACACGGAGCTGCCACGGCATTAGGGGAGTTTGGTTTTGGTGGGCTGAGCGATCGCTTTGGGCGCTTTGGGTTGATTGCAATTGGCTTATTCTTACACACCGCATGGTATATCGGCGTCGAACAAGCACCACAGTATACGCCGTTGATTATTGCATCGATTATTGCGGGACTTGGTTCGGGATTGGTGACGCCGGCAATTGGCGCAGCTTATGTGGATATTTCGGCTGCCGATCAGCGTGGTCGGATTGCCGCACTCAAAGAAATGGTCTTGTCGCTTGGTGGCATGCTCGGTCCATTGTTTGCGGCGTTAACGACTGATTATTTACCACCACTGTATTTTTTCCGTGGCGCAACCGTCATGATTTTGCTGGCGAGTGGTTTGGCGGCGGTGATGATATGGCGCTATGGGCGTCGCTTGGTGGCAGTGGTTGCGCCTGCCTCGGTTGGGGATGTGTCGAGTTCATAATCGATGACAGTTGGTGTTTGTATGATTGGCGTGTGGAATTATCTCTGCGGTGATATGTGCGTGAAGTGGTTCGCTGTTTTTTGCAAATATGTCATCAATTTGTCGCTGTGATGGATAGGTGTGTATCGCGAGACAGCAGAGAAAGTATTTGTATCATGGTAAAAAATATTCACCCTATGAAGGTAGTCATATTGCTGACGGCTTGTACGATGTTGATGATGACGGGATATTCGATGCCATATCCCGTACTTGCACCGTGGTTGATTGCACACAATTTAGGCCTCGGATCATTAGGGTGGATGAGTTTTGCCTTTTCGTTGGGGAATCTCATCGCCGCTCCGGCGGCCGGCTATCTCGTCGATCGCTGGGGGCGGCGACCGATGTTGATTGTGGGATTAATCGTCATTGTGATTGTCAATTTGGTGACACCATTTGTGGATGCGTTGTTGCCGTTTGTGGGGTTATGGTTTGTGTTGGGATTGGGGAATGCCGGGATTATGCCGGCAGCCTTGGCCGCCACTGCTGATATTGCACCACCAGAGTTACGCGCTAAATGGATAGGATATGTCAGTGGCGGGATTAGTATTGGCTTGATTATTGGCCCTACCATTGGCGGGGTACTCTATGATGCCGTTGGTTTTGCAGCCCCGTTTGTGGTGTCGGGCGTGATGGCGTTGATTGCGGTAGTGTTGGTGATTTTCATCGTCCCCGAGACGCGACCGGTGCTGGTGCCTGAGACTATTGATGGCCCATCACGTAGCGGATTCGGCGATATATGGCGCAATCCGCCACGCCCATTGGGGGTGTTGCTCGTATTGTTACTTGTCGAATTCGTTTGGACGTTTGCGTGGGTGGCCACCGAACCAGCCATGCTCCGCCAGTTGTATGAGCAGTATGCCTATACTGCGACGATGTTTGGGGTGGTGGTTGGCGTCCAAGGGGCGGCAACGGCACTCGGGGAATTTGGTTTTGGCGGGCTCAGTGATCGCTTTGGGCGATTTTTGCTGATTGCAATCGGTTTAACGATTCATACGGCGTGGTATTTTGGGATTGAATACTTCTCTCAATATTCGCTGCTCATAGCCGCCTCGATATTGGCTGGATTCGGAGCCGGGCTAGTGACGCCGGCTGTTGGCGCCGCCTATGTCGATATTTCGTCTGCTGACCAGCGTGGCCGGATTGCGTCGCTCAAAGAAATGGTGCTGGCACTTGCGGGGATGCTCGGTCCATTAGTTGCCGCCTTGGCTACGGATTATTTTCCACCAGCGTATTTTTTTCGTGGGGCAACAGTCATGATTTTGTTGACGAGTGTGTTAGTGGTGGTGATGGCATGGCGCTATCGGCGGCGATTGGTGGGGGTAGTTGAGATTGAACCTGTAGGAGAGTCCTAAGCAGGGCTTTCGGTGTTTGTGCGCTATTGACCATCTCTTTTTTTGATGAAATTATCTGGGCACGGTCGGTGAATAAGCCGCTCATACAATTTGTGTGATGTGCACAATCCCACCAAAATCCCCCCAGTGAAATTGCTTCACTGGGGGGATGCTGCGTAGCGGATTATTTGCTGACACGACCAGCAAACCACGTACCACTTTGGATCCAGCCATTGTTGCTGCCACCCCAGCCGTAGTTGAGGTACCAATAGGTTGACCACACCACATCATCGCCGTCGAACCACCCTTCGGTATATCCTTCGGGGCGGGTGCGGTACTGAACGCCCCATGCAAGTGGGTAATGTGCCAACAAACCGATACCGATGATGACCGGTCGCCGATTGGCTGCTGTGGTGGTGAGGTGGTCGAGGGTATAGCGGGTGAGTCGGTCTTCTGTGACTCCGGCGATATTGTAGTGGGTGTCGAGTGACATCCCGGTTCCGACATAGTTGAGGTAGTGTGCGGCTTCATCCATGTCCCACGGCGTCGTGGCCCCTGACGAGCCGAAACAGAACGTGCCAACTCGGCTACGGATATAGTTCACGGCATTTCTGACACCACTATCCATGGCTACTGGCGCGACTCCACTGCTACCGGTGGCCGCACCAGTATTCGTGCCACCAGCGCGGTAGGAGTTCCAGCGTCCCCAGCCACTCCCACTAATGGAGCTTTTGTAGTCGACCCAGCCAAACAGCATCATCCAGGCCGTGGGTCCACACCCTGACGCACAACCACCACCAACATCGAATTGACTGTAGTTGCGTTGATCTGCACTCGTGCCCGCAAAAAACGTCTGTGGACTACTCCATGAACGTGATGCACGGAGACTCGCAGCTGGGGCATTGGTTTGGATGGCTGTACTCGCTTGACCAGTCATGAAAAACGTATACTTGGCCATCACGCCATAGGGTAATTGCACGCTGGTTAAAGAAAGTCGTAAGCGCGGCAATTGATCGGCGGGCATGGCGCTTGTCGTAATCTTGAGGACCGGGAACCCCGCGAGGTACGTGCCATCAAGCGTGTAGCTGATCCGTTTCTCGCTGGGGTTATCGACCACAATGTTTGCCAGCGTAATATTGCGGAAAGGGAGCACGATACTGGTTGTCGTGTTTTCTTGGACAGGGAGGTTGTACCGTTCGGTGGTGGTGTCACTCGGATCTCCAGCACGTGCAGGATCGATGACGGCATCTTCATAGCGCCATTGGGGTGCCGCACTCTGTTTAAGTTTACTGAGCAGTGGTGCAAACGCAAATGGATATTTATTGACGTATTGGCTAAAGTTGTTCCTGATGTCCATGTCACTAAACTTCCACATTTTTAACGCCAAAGTATCGCTGATTCCAGTGGTTACCGGGTCTGTCATGTATTTGTCAGGGTCACGATTATCCGAATCAGAGGAGTTTTCGGGTGACCAGGTGCTATCGGCACTGCCTGAGTTACCGCTATTATATGCAGTATTGAGTCCGTCAATTAGCACTGGGAATGCACCAACGGTACCAACCATTTCAGTATCCCTAATCGCTACATAGCTTAGGGTGTCGAGTCGCCATAGTTTGAGAAGAGTTCCCTCACTTTGACTCGCTGATGGTTGGATTTGGGCACTAATCGCTAGGCCATTGCTATTCCAATGCGAAATGGGATAGTCTACAATCCCACAAGTGGGGTCGTAGTTGGCTGAGGAACATTGGTTCAAGAAGCGATTCGTCATCATAATGAACCCACGTGATTGTTTGGTCGCCCGATCAAACAGCGAGAGTTCGTAATAGGCAGGTATGCTACCTCCATAAATGTCTGGCCGGTATAAAGGGACTGCAACATCATTGATGGTGAGGTCTTGCCAATCATTTGCCGTACAGCTCAAATCGATGCTATCGCAGGGGGTGCTCCGTGAATCGGCAATGAATTGCAAGGCTCTAGCCAACATTCCCCGTGGGAGCCGCATTATATTGACCGCATCTGGTCCATAGAGTAGCGAAATCGGAGTGGCGGTAGTAGTGACAGTAGCGGTGAGCGTCATAAATGTCGGTGTGCTGATCCGGGTACGCGACGATGTGGGAGACCTCGTTTTTGTGATAGTGACTGTATTGGTGCGTGTGCGCGTAACTGTCCGTGTGGCGGTATTGGTACGGGTATTGGTGCGGGTAAACGCTAGATTTGGCGTCGGGGATTTGGTCCAGGTTGCGGTTGAGGTATAGGTTGCGACCAAGGTGGGGAATTTAATTACCACAAATGTCGCAGGGATAAATATATATGGTGTGGCAGTTTTACCCGCGATTGCAAGTGCCGTTTTCGTACCTTGGATGTTCTTTTCGGCCGCACTCATCGTATTTACTTCGGCCACTTGAGTTTGTCTGACGGCCGTCGCTGTCATATTTAATCCAGCAGCTTGGGCGGTGGCCGTCGCCCAGTGGGGATTGGCACGATTAAACTGATCTGCTTGGCTTGTTGCAGCGATGACTGTTTGCGCACCCGCAAGTGCAGTCAAGATTGGATTAACTACCGTTATTTTGTACCACGTCTGAGTCGGCGCACTAAATATGCCTGTAGGTGTCAGCGAACGAGTAAACGTTGGTGACGCGGTATAGGTGCGTGTGCGGGTTGCGGTACTCTGGGGTGTGGCGGTGGGTTGTGCAGTGGCCGGGTTGGGGATGCCGTTTTCGTAGCGCCATTTAATGTATTCATAGGGGAATGCAAATGGCGATACTTCGACTGCCGCTAATTCACCCCCATTGACCGCTCCCACGTTGAGGGTCGATCCAGCGGCTACACGGAATGGTTGTAGCCCTGCGGGTGCAATCCCTTCGGCTATTTTGTTGTTGTCGATGTAGATTTGCAGTGTGGTGCCACTTTTGACAAAGGTAAAGAGATGCCATTGATTGTTGTAGGTGTCCCAATTCACATTGAGTCCAGCGTATTGGAGGGTATGCGTACTCCCCGTCCAGTAAACACTCGGACGATTGACATACGGATTGGTTGATGATTGTACCAGCGGGTAGTTGTTGTCTGATGCATCATCAAGACGTCCCCAAAACATGAGTGAGCTATTGGTGCCGGGGTAGGGTGTCACGGTGGTGCCTGGCCACACCCCATAACTCATGTAATGATTTGGTTCCATATAAAACGACGCAAAGCGTTCGTTGGGGCGGTTGAACGTAGTCGCTGGATAGGTGGTGGCCGTCGGATTTCCCGATTTATCGGGATAATAAACGTCTGGGTAGTAGACCACCGGGCACGTGAGATTGCCACAGTACGAAAAGACACTGTTGCCTTCGGTAATCAAGACGTCATCAAACGACAACCCAATAGTCGGCGCCAAGGCAACGGGATCGATGGTATAGAGTTGGTTGATATTTGGTACTGTTAATCCAACGTTGTAGACGCGCACTTCATCAATCGTGCCATCAAACGATACCGTGCGGTCGGGGCGGCGGCCGATTTGGATGGGGGCATTCATGGCATAGTTGGGGGCTGCCGATACGCGTGAATTATCGAGGACGTTGTCGATAAATAAGCGCCGTTGATTCCCCGATACCACACAGACATAATGATGCCAATCACGGTCACTAATCACGGCACTTGATGTGAGTTCATCATTGTAGTTGCTACAGACAAAACGATTATCATCGCTGAATCCCATATTGAACATTTGCCCGGTGAGCAAGGTATTGCCATGCGACACGAGGGTCTCGGCCATGTTGTTGCGGGTGCGCCGGGCCCACAGTCCTACCGAGAAACTATTCCCGAGATTGACAGGGCTACTGCTTTGCAGTGCTGTCCCACTGATGTCAATGAAACGGGCGCCGCGCCCATGCGTGCCACCAATAAGCACGGGACATTGCCCGAGGGTACATGCGAAGCTCCCATATGAAAACAACGGTGCCCAGAATTGATTGAGTGCTAGATTCGAGTGGAATTGACTCGCAAACCACGGCACGATGGTGCTGGTGGGCACGGCCTGGACTGGGATGGGCGAAACCGTACTGCTACTACTCGCCAATAAATGCGTCCCCGAGAAGAGGCAGCGCACAAACCGAGGTGGTTGGCTCACCTGCCCCTTGTTGTCTCGGTACGGCGAGAAGCGCATTTTGAAGACCCCATTTGCACCGACGTCACCACTGGCACGATCGTCGAGCGGTATGGTTTTGGTGATGTCGTTGTCATAGAGCAGTTGGGCATAGGCGCGTAGCGGCGTGCCTGCTTGATGGATACCTTGGAAGCCGTCAAGGCTCCCTACCACATTGATGAGCCCATCTTGACTATAAGCGTCACACTTGATGGAGGTGTCAGCCAGCACATTGACGGTGAAGTCAAAGCCACCAAGCTCCATCTGCGCAGGATGTTCCGCCACCGTTTGTAGGGTCGAATTAAGCTGTTGCAACTTGATGTCTTTGGACACCCCGATGTTTACCGTAAATGCACTCCCCACAATCGATGAACCGGTGGCCGTCACCGTGACGGGTACGGTGACGTTGGTATTATTTGGTATCGTTACTGACTCGAGATTGTTATTGATTGAGAGATTCCACCCCGATGGTAGATTGTTCAATGAGGTTAAATGGAGTAGTTGTGCGGTGGCTGCATCGTTATAGAGTTTGAATGAATAATCAAATAGCGCACTTCGTGTAGGGGTCGCTTCAAAATTTTGGATATTTTCTTGGGCTTCGTTATTCCCCAACACCGTTTCACCCGCTACTTGGTCGACATTTACTTTGATACATGAATGAAATGAAAAAACTCCAGCGGCAATTTGATCTGCCGTTAATGTGACCGATGGCGTCCATTCAATATAGACATCAACAAATCCACCCGCAGGAATAGACGCTAAATTGGGGAATTGGACTTGATTCACACTGCCAATATTTTGCCATGCCGTATCACTCGGCACACCCACCCCAAGTGGGTTTGATTGCTTGAACTTCACGTTTACATTGGTCGCCACGCTCGTCCCAAAGTTGTGGACACGGGCGTAAATACGATTGACCGAGCCTATGGCGGGGTCATCCCCGTTTCCTACGGGTACAGGGTAGCCGGATAAGTCGTTCCATGACCCATAGCGAAAGGTGTTATAGCCATTGAGCGGGCTGTCAACCCAAATATCGGTAGTTTCATACCCGTTACTCGGTGCTTGGCGCCATGGACGGAGTCCTGCATCGGGTTGTGTGGCACCTACGCCAAATTTAACCTTGATACAATATTGGAGTTGGGTGGGGGTATCGATGGGTTTTGAAAAAATGCTGATATTGACACCGTCAGTTAAGTCCTGACCAATGGTGCCATCGGTTTCATTTTTGAACTCTTGTGGGACTTTCCATAATTTGTTGTCGTTTTGTATCCCTGCAATAACCGGTGGCACGGCGTTTGTATATGTCGAGGGAGGCCCACGTACCACAACGCGCCAATCTTGCACCTCAGAAGATTGGCGTATACCGTCTCCATTGATGTCATCCCATTGCGTGCCGTTATTAATGACACGATTAATCAATACCCCTTCATCGGGAATGCCGACTGGGAGGGCTGGATTGGGCGGGGACACATTTTCCGAGCGGTACCACGTTTGTAAATCGTCACCATTTATCCGTTTGCGGACACTGACGAGATAGTAGAGGTCATCAGTGATGTTGATGCGCAAAATCTGCGGGGTTGGATCGGTGTGGTAGTCTGTTTCAATCGAGTTAAGACAATACATATCAGATTGGGAGCGCCCATTACTGGTAATCGCAATGGTTTGTGATGCAGGGAGCCAATCCTTGAACCCCGTACTTTTCATGTAGTCGGTTGATTGTCCAGGCATATTTACATCAAGCAATTCAAAATTACTATTGTAATTGCTGGGGTGATTGGAACCAACGCTAAATCCGGCATATTGTTGCACGGCGTGTGCCATTTCGTGCGCCAGTGCCCCCCAAATTACATCGTCGCCATCCACACGATGGTATTGGTCTTCATCCATCAGGATGATACCTTTGTTGACAGTTTTACTGAGCGTCGGGAATGGGAAGCTACGCGACCAACTAAAGGCACCAATCGAATTATCTGCGGCTGGAGCTACATTATTATTATTTAACAGGAAGGTAACGGTATCAGCGGCATTTATTTCGTTAAATAAGGCAGCTTTGTCTGGTGCAAGTGCAATATACTGTGCAATCATTGCGTCAAGTGCCTGCCCTGCTAAGGGGTCAGTAGCCCAGCTGTTATCGGTGCGTTTGTAGGCTACCGTAACGACGGGCTTGATGGTGACATCCCACCCCGGGAAATTACCGTTGGACATTTTTTGAAATAGCGTTTGTATTTTGTCGAACCAATTCGTCTGAATCTGCGCATCCGTATACCGTTGCCCAGTACGATCAGCAAAAGCCATACGCAAGACCAGCATTTTCTTTTTGCTCGAAATCCCTGCTTTGGGCATGGGGCGCAATTTAGCCCCTTGCGATTGGAGCCATTGGCTAATCCCATCGGGCGTGTTGGGGCTCGTTTTGTCAAAGTCCACCACTAACGGCGACTTATTTTTGTCATGCCATTCACTCCCCACTGCATGCGCCAACATGTCGGTGCTTTCGGCGGTAAGTTTGTGTACATTTGGTTTGGCTGCAACGATGGGTTGTGTCGTTCCAACACCCCACAAGCCACTAATCATGAGTAGTACGATAATGAACATAATCCAAAAACGCGATAGTTGATAGGTATTCATAGATCCTCCTAAACTAATTACGACTAATTACCAAAAAACGAAGTTATTTCCACTATACAGTATTTCTTTTTATTTTGGAAGAGGGTATTTTGGGGATGTACGTGGTTGATTTATTATTGTGAGAAAATTAAGTTTTGACTTTTTACACAACACATAACGCAATAAATAATCATATTATTTGATACCGCGTGGGCCGATAATGAGATGGATTGAGAGGAAATAAAATTGTGCAACATGGTTTTCCAAGACGCATAATAATAGCTGAAGAATTACACACACAAATAGTGTAATTAATTTAGGTGATAAGTATTGGTGGATGTGATTTTGGTGATGGAGTATATTCCAATCAAAAATCCCCCTTTGCATCATTGCAAAGGGGGATGGCGCATACTGCGCTAATACATGCTTTGGCCGCCGTTGATGATGATTGTTTCGCCGGTGAGGTAGGCGCCCAGTTCTGACGTCAAATAAATCACTGCCCCTGCCACATCGGTGGGGGTCCCTTCGCGCCCGAGTGGGATCCGGCCGCGTACTGCAGCGCGCATGTCGGGTGGGGTGTTGATGTCGTGGAAGCGGGTATCAATCAAGCCGGGCGCCACACAATTGACGCGGATATGATGGGGTGCCAGTTCTTTGGCCAAGCCACGGTTATAAGTCAAGATCGCACCTTTGGTAGCGGCATAGTAGGCTGAGCCGACGCCACCACCATCAAAGGCGGCTTGTGAACTCATCAATACGATGTTGCCGTTGCCTTGGGCGATCATGCCGGGAATAACGGCTTTGCAACAGAGGAATGTACTGGTGACATTGAGCGCAAAGGCGTTGTCCCAGATTTCGCGGGTGAGTTCGAGTGTCCCTTTGCGTCCCAAAATCCCACCGGCATTGGCGACGAGGATGTCGATGCCACCGAGCAGACGTTGGGTTTCGCTGACGACATGATTGACTACGGCTTCGTCGGTCAAATCGGCTTGGAGCGCATATGCCTTGACGCCGTGGGCTTGTGCTACTGCCACGGTCTCGCGAGCACCAGCATCACTCGACAAATAGGTCAATACCACGTCGACGCCGTGGGCAGCGAGTGCTTCGACGATACCGCGGCCAATTCCTGACGCACCACCGGTCACCAACGCGCGTTTGCCACGTAATCCATAATCAC
>CALQBW020000078.1 GCA_943328915.2 Singulisphaera sp. GP187
AGAGAATGGGGGGCGTGGCGGGGGTGGTAACGCGCATGTTGATTTTGTCGGTACCTTCGAGCCCATCGTTGAGAGAACTGACCAACGCGGACATGTTTTCACCGACGGCATTGGCCAACCGTGGCGCCATGTCGACATCTGGGTAATCGACTTGGACAATCATTTTGCGGTCGTCGGCATTGGCTTGGATGGCTATATGTTCGAGCAACCATTCAGGGGTGCGATCGAGTTGAAGCTGTGCGCTGAGTTTTTCGATTTGCGGGCGTGCCAACGCCAATTGTTTGTAGCTGTTCATGTTGTTGGTCAGCACAATCGACAAACCATTGTCGTTGCGATTGGGCACGACCAGGTAACTTGCTTCTGAGCGAAATAACGGTTCTTGGAGCTTACTAAAGACATAGGCAGCAACGGCAGTAAGCACCATCGCCAAGACAATTGCCAACCAGCGGCGCCGCATAATGCGGAGGTATTCAGTCATGCGCATAAGTAATGTCCTTATCGGATGCGACGAGCAACGAAGAGTAACCCGATTAATGCTCCTGCGAAGCCACGGAGGAGCATTGTTGCTAACAATGTAGCATAGATGGTTTGTCGTTGGGGCGTATCGTTTTTGTGTAAAACCACCACATTGACCGCAGTATCGCTTCCATTTTTGCCCCATAGCAGTGTACCATCACGCACCAAGACTGCAAGTGCAGCGTCGCGAATTGCCACGAGCTGGCGTCCATCGCCCCCACTTACCGTAATCGTGACGACGCGATCGCTGTTGCGTACATCGAGCATGGAGGCGAGCGCTTCGCTGCTAATGGGTGGGGTAATCAGTGCTATTACTTTTTGGCGATAGTCATCGCCGCGACTAATGGCGGGGAAGTCATATGCCAAGGTATCGCCGGTGTCGTTCATGGGGGCATGACTGGTAAGTACAAACTCAAGCGACACCGCAATACGGTGTGGTAGGGCATATTGTTGGGCAAGGGCACTACCGGCCAGCACCACGGTAGGGATGAGTATATACCACCAGCGATGACGGATTATTGCATAAAGTCGGGCAAAATCAGCCATGATGTGACTCCACTTGGGCATAGCGAGTAATGAGGGCCTGCATACGTTCCATGAAGCGTTCGCGCCCAAAGTATTCGGCATGGGTGCGAATGGCGTGGGCATCCCATGTGTGACTCGCTAATGCGGTGATTGCCTGTTGCAATGCCGGTATGGTTTGTTGGTCAAAAAAGATGCCTGTGGTGCGATCAATCACGGTGTCAAGTGCCCCCCCTGCCCGATAAGCCACCACGGGGCGGCCGGCCGCCATTGCTTCGAGTGGTGTGATGCCGAAATCTTCTTCGCCGGGGAACAAAAACGCCCGACAACCATTGAATAACGCCAATCGTTCACTATCGCTGACACGCCCCGTAAATTGAACACTAGGGCCGGCGATGGCTTTGAGTGCCGCCAAATCACGCCCTTCGCCAAATACCACCAAGGGAATATTGAGCGCCGTGCAGGCCTGCACGGCCAAATCAATCCGTTTGTACGGCACTAACCGACCGCCGGTGAGCAAATAGTTACCTGCCGGCAGCAGGTTGACCGGAGGCAAATCAACTGGTGGTGGCACCACTACTGCATCACGTTGATAGAATTCTTTGATGCGGGCGGCGACGGCGTGGGAATTGGCCACGAAGTACGTGACACGGGCACTGCTTTTGACATCCCAGCGACGCACAAATCCCAACAGAAACTGCATGATGATACGCGTCACGCCTTGAATGTTTTCGCGGGCGACGTAGTTGGCTGTTTGCCACGCAAAACGCATCGGCGTATGGCAGTAACAGATGTGTACCGCACCATGACGAGGGATGACGCCTTTGGCGTACGCACTACTGCTACTGATGATTACGTCGTATTCCTTGAGGTCGAATGATTCGAAGGCCCATGGATAGAAAAAGAAGTAATGGCGAAAAAAGCGCTGCCATGCCGGCAGATGTTGCATCCACGACGTGTGAATCTGCCAGTCATGGTAGTGCGCTGGCATGGCGTCGCTGGCATAGATGGAAGTATAGACGGGCGCGCCCGGGTAGAGGTCATGAAGTGCCTCTAATACTCGTTCGGCGCCACCGTATTGATTGAGATAATCATGTACCAAAACCGTTCGCATGTATTTTCCATTTGCCTATTCACAGAAAGCGATTATCCTATTATAGTATGGAGGCGCAATGATGCGACATGGTTGTACCGATTTTTTGTGAAATGTTGCTGAGGAAAGTAGATGAACATGTCGGAACAAGAGTTGCATCAACTCTTCACGAGTGCCAGTATGGGCCAGGTTGCCTATAGGGCGTGGGCTGCCAAGGCTCGCCACGAACGCCGTTTTAACATCGCGCGCCTCTTTGATGCCTTGTGCGAAGCACGTGGCGCCCGGGCAATGCGGGCTTTTTTGGCTGTCGAAGGGGTTGGCGCAACTGGTACTAACGTTGATCGTGCCCTCAATGGTGACGAGCCACAAGCCGTCGCGATGCAACGCATCACTGGTACCTCAGAACGCTCGCGTGAATTGCTCGGCCGTGCTGCCCAAGCAATTGCCCAAGGACGTGATTTGCTGGCAAGCGAATTAGGTGATTTATATGTCTGTACCACGTGTGGTGAAACTATCGAAGGGGCGTTGATCGGGGCGTGTCCAATCTGCGACACCGTTCCCGAAGCCCACAAACAATTTTTGGTCATTGAAGCCATGGGGATACTCGGACCGCACGCCATCATGCATGCCATGGAACATAGCGAAGCGACGCTACGGGCAATAATGCATGATCTCGATGAAGCGGTCTTGAGTGCTGAAGGCAAAGATAAATTCCCTTCACTCAAAGAAGTCCTCGGCCATCTGAACGATATGAATTTAGTCTTTTGTGAACGCGTTCGTTTGATTCTCGACACCAATAATCCTGAATTACCCGGAGCCCATCCGCCCCGACTCAATGCAGCGGTGCATTACCGTAATCGTGACATCAACGCTATTCTTGAGGCATTCCACGAATCTCGTCTCGAATGTTTGATGTTGTTGCGCGGTCTGACTAGTGCTGCATGGCATCGCCCAGCGACTCACGTATCGTATGGCCGCATCAATTTACTTCACCAAGGCAATTGGATGGTGCATCATGAGCGCACCCATTTGGTCGAAATGGCGCAACAACGCCATGATTTATTGGTGAGTTGCGGCAAAGCACAACTCGATGCCAATCGCCCAGACCTGATTGGCGAACGTTTGAATGAAAGCGAATAAGGTCCGCCACGGAGCGCTCGAAGAATATGCCCCAAATCATTTTATGGTGCACGACATTCGCGTGCGACCGTTTATCCGCGGTGAGGGTGATGTCGAGGGCAACCGCTTTGTGATGACGTCGTGGCGACGTGATGGCCTTATGGCACGTTTGGCCGAACGCGGCTTGATTATGGTCACCATTGAATCGTTGACTGAATCATTGCCAGCGTTACCGGTACCTGCTTCTATTGCCGACGAAGCACGCTGGCACCCATTGGGTCATGCCAGTGAACGTTGGAGCTATTATGACCCCCGTCAGCGCGGCATTATAGCGTGCGAAACGGTCACCCACACTGACCAGCAGGGAATTTGGTTGTACCCGGGGTGTATGGTGCGCCGGCGCCGAGGTCGTGGTCAAGCAGAATGGTACCGCAGTCAAACACAGGGGACGCATACTATCCAATTCACCCCGCTCGACGAGGATAGTGCCGTGTTGCAAGGGTTGGCCCAAGCAACACGGTATACCCAAGAACCGATTGCCGTGCGTGCAGGAGAAAACGAACACGTCATCGTGGAGATTCCGCTGTTACCACGGGCGCATCAGGGGGTGCTGGCACGCTGTGCCACCCCTGATCGTGAAGGGCTTGTTTGGCAATGTCATCCAGATCATCTCCACCTTGTGTCAGGGGTGCTGGCACGGGTCAATGTATTTTTGACAAATAGCGAAAGTAATCCGCATGCCTGATTACCGTGATATTTACCAAAATATACCGCAAGCGCAACGTTACCACCAACTCGTCTCGCGCGAAGATTATCAAGGGAATTTGCTCTACGAAATCCGCCGGCTTTGTAATCTTGCAGAGGCCGATGCGCTGGATATGGGGTGTGGCACGGGGCGGGTTGCCGCGCTGCTCGCCCCCCATGTACGGAATTTGATGGTTTGTGATCGGGCGCCTGCGATGCTGTCGGTCGCACGCCAGGTGTTGCCAGCGAAAACGATAATCATGACGGCAGATAATCGTGATTTGCCATTGCCAGATGCGTGTTTCGATCTCGTGACGGCGGGCTGGAGTTTTGGCCATGCTACCGAGTGGATCCCCGGATCATGGCAAGTGGACGTACGGGCGGCAATCGGCGAAATGCTGCGTGTGTTGCGACCCGGTGGTGTTGCAATTATTTTTGAAACCCTCGGTTCAGGCGCTGATCGCCCAGCCCCACCCACGACAACGCTCGCAGACTGTTATTCCCTTTTTGTAAACGAATTTGGCTTTCACTGTACGCCGGTGAGTACCGATTATCGGTTTATATCCACTGACGAGGCTGCAGAATTAACTGAATTTTTCTTTGGAATGACCCTTACTGGCACACGCCAGCCAGACGGTACGGCGATTGTTCCCGAATGGACTGGTGCCTTTTCGCTGCGAGTCTGACTGAAAATCATGCCACGTGATGCACAACCGGTATAATACCTAGAGAACGCGAATAGCGAAGGTGTCGGTGTGATGCGTTATGTGGTGGCGATTTGGTTAGGGCGGCTGGCAGGGTTGCTGAGTCGGTGGTTGGGGCGTGGTGGGGGTACTACCATGCCCGGGGTGATTGCCCGGCGCGTAGCGCCACATATTTTGACGCACTTGACCCGGCAATTACCGCACGGGGTGATTTGTGTGGCAGGTACCAACGGCAAAACCACAACGACCCGCATGATTGCCGATGTCATGATCGCTGCCGGGTGGCGCGTGCTGCATAATCGCTCAGGAGCAAATTTAACGTCGGGCGTTACCACGACTGTCTTGATGGGAGCCGATTGGTGTGGGCGCGTCGCTTACGATGTGGCGTTGTTTGAATGCGACGAAGCAGCCGTACCGCAAATCGTGCGTGAATCGCAACCACGACTGGTGGTGCTCCACAACTTGTTCCGCGATCAACTCGACCGATATGGCGAAGTCGATACTATAGCGAGTAACTGGGCCACGTCCTTGCAAACGCTGCCCGAGAGCACCGTCGTGCTATTTCACGCCGATGATCCGTCACTGGCCCGCTTGGCATCAACCCTGCGTTGTCGTACGGTGGGATATGGCAATGATGATGTCACAAGTGCTCGTGACAGCGTGGCCCATCTCGCGGATGCGGGATTTTGTCGCTGTGGCGCAGCACTTGTCTATACTGCGCGGTTTTATGCGCATATCGGGCACTATCACTGTCCCGACTGTGATTTCACGCGCCCACTCCCTGCCTATGCAATTACCCAGGTGACCTCGCAAGGGCTTACGGGGTCCCAGATTGCCCTGCGCACGCCGCACGCCTCCTGCACGCTCCAGGTGCCCTTGCCGGGCTTGTATAATGCGACAAATGCCCTTGCGACATATGCTTGTGCTGATCAATTAGGGATGGCGCCAGTAGTAGCAGGAGCATTGACACAGATGCTGGCGGCCTTTGGACGCTACGAGGTGATTACGGCGGGCAATCACCAATTAGTCATAGCGTTGATTAAAAACCCCGTCGGCGCAAGTGAAACCATCCGGATGTTGGTAGATGCCTGGGCCGCTCCGGTACAATTGTTGATAATCATCAACGATCGTGACGCCGATGGTACTGATGTTTCGTGGTTGTGGGATGCAGATTTTGAGCAATTGTGTGGTACCACACAACACATTATCGTGAGTGGCACCCGCGCCGCCGATATGCAAGTGCGGATGCAGTATGCAGGGGTTGATCGCCAGCAAATCGAGTGCGTCGATGGTATCGCCGATGCCTTGGATGCCCTATTGGTACGCGCAACGAACGGTCAAGAAGTCTATGTGCTTCCCACCTACACCGCCATGCTCGAATTACGTGCGGTACTGACGCAACGGGGCTGGGTTGCGCCGTTTTGGCAAAATTAACGATACGTTCATAACCCGAAAGGATTGTGTGATATGGAATATACCCAAGACCGCTTGATTCGCCAAGCAAGTGAAACAATTGTGGCAACGCAAATGGCCAGTGCAGCCCAAATTGAATTGGTGGCTCCCAAACCCAATATCCCTGCCGATTTAGCCTTCCCCACCTTCAAAGCCGCCCGCGATCGTCAAATCCCGCCTCCCCAACTCGCCACCGAGTTGGCCAGCCAGATCAGCTTTGGTGGTGATTCGCTTTTGGCAACGGCAACAGCGGCCGGGCCTTTTTTGAATTTTTCCATCAATGCCCCCAACTATGTGGCAAGTGTATTGGCTGACGTCGCTCGCCTAGGGAATCGGTACGGTAGCGACGATTTGGGCGCAAACAAGCGTATCGTCATCGATTATTCTTCGGTCAATATCGCCAAATTGATGCACGTCGGGCACATCCGCTCAACGATTATTGGTCAAGCGCTTTACAACATATTTAAATTCCTTGGCTATACCGTGATTGGTGATAACCACCTCGGGGATTACGGCAAACAATTCGGCATGAACATCGCCGCCATCGTTAAATGGGGTAAGCCAAGCGGGCACGACGAAGAAGCCTTGGCGCAACTCGACAAGCTCTATGCCCAATATTCTCGTGAAGCCAAAGAAGACGAATCGCTCCACGACGCCGCCCGCATGTGGTCGCTCAAACTCGAGCAAGGCGATGCTACAGCGACTGAATTATGGCAGTGGATGGTTGATTTGACATTGACTGCCATCCAAGAAAACTATGACCGGCTGGGGGTGAAGTTCGACCACGCCTACGGCGAGAGCTTCTATGCCCCGCTCAATGCCGGCGTTATTGCCGAGGCATTGGCTAGCGGGTTGGCCCACCGCGATGAAGGCGGCGCAGTGGTGGTGAATGAACTCGAACAAAACATGCCCACCTTTTTGCTGCAACGCAGTGATACGGGAACCCTTTACCACACCCGTGATATGGGTTGTATCAAATACCGCATGGAAACATTTACTCCTAGCCAGATTATCTACGTCGTCGGCTCCCCGCAAGAACTCCACTTCCGGCAACTGTTTGCCTTGTCACGGGCCATCGGGTATGTGCCGGCAGGGGTAGAATTATCGCATGTCAAATTCGGGACGATTTTTGACCAACACGGCAAACCGCTATCGACGCGGGCTGGCAACATGATTTACCTCACCGACTTGCTCAACGATGCCCGTGACCGTGCCCGCCTCGTCGTTGACGCCTCGAGCCCCGATTTGAGCGAAGCCGAGCGGGCCGATGTGGCCGAAAAAGTAGGCATCGGGGCGGTGATGTACAACGACCTCTACCAAGATTCCCGCCGCAACATCACCCTCGAATGGGACCGCATGCTGGCCATCGAGGGCAATAGCGCCCCGTACATCCAATACATGTATGCCCGTTGCCGCTCAATCGCTCGCCGTATATTGGGTGATCAGATTTCTGCCACCATCCCAGCGTGTGATGCTTCGTTGTTGAGCCACCCATCAGAGCTTGATTTGGTACGCCAAATAGCCAGAATGCCGAGTTCAGTCCGCGATGCCGCCGACCGTTACGCTACCTTTGTGATTGCTGAATGGTGCTACGATACTGCCCGCGCCTTTGCAGGCTTTTATCGGGACTGTCCGGTGGCTAAAGCCGAAGTCGAGGCATTGCGTACCGCCCGTTTGGCCTTGACGGTGGCCACGGCCCAAGCCCTCAAAAACGGCCTAGGGTTGTTGGGTATTGGGGTTGCAGAGCGGATGTAGGGCCGATCAACAGTTGAAGAGAGAAGAATTAGATGAATTTACGCAACTATCATGCCTTACTCCTTGATATGGATGGTGTGTTGTATCGCGGCCACGAACGCATGCCAGGCGTAGCGGACTTATTTGAATTCTGTGCCAAAAACGCCATCATGACGGCGTGTATCACCAATAATGCCACTATGACCCCGGAGCAATTTTCCGAAAAATTGGCAGGAATGGATATCACCTATCCTGCCTCAAATATTATCAATTCACCGATCGGGACGCGTTTGTGGCTCGAATCGCACGCGCCCCAAGGCACCAAGATTTTTTGTATTGGCATGAATGGCTTGCGCACCGCGTTGTTTGGCGATAGCTATTACGTCGAAAGTGCCGAAGCACCGGCATTTGTGATTGTCGGTCTCGATACCGAGATCACCTATGCCAAATTACGCCAAGCTTGTTTGCTCATCAATGCCGGTGCGCGCTTTATCGGCACCAATCCCGACGTGTCGTTGCCCGTCGCCGAAGGCTTGGTGCCAGGCTGTGGCGCCTTGCTGGCCTTTTTGCAAGCAGCCACCGGTGTCGCGCCATTTATCATTGGTAAACCTGGTGCGACGATGTTCCATATTGCCATCAAATTGCTCGGGGCTGATGCCAAGCGCACATTGACTATTGGCGATCGCCTCGACACCGACGTGGCGGGGTCGTTGGCGGCGGGGTTGACGTCGGGGTTGGTGCTCACCGGAGTGGCGACCACTGCCGATGTGGCCATATCAGACATCAAACCCGATGTGGTCTATGCCGATTTGCCTGCACTTGTGGCGGCCTGGCAACATGATTTGGCATAAACATAACGAAACCGGGGACGACGCTACGCGTCGCCCCCGGTTTTTGGTTTATTTAGCCACGGCGGGTGAGCAGTAAGCCGCCCACAATCGCCACCGTGCCAATCAGGTCACGGTTGGTTATGGGGTCGCCGAGGATGAGATAAGCCGAGATGACTCCTGCCGCCGGCAACAAGCTGGCATAAATGCCGGTACGCGTCGGTCCTACTTTGACGACTCCGTTGTACCACAATATATAGGCGAGCGCGATCGACAGCACCACCGAGTAGGCCATGCCGGCCCAGCCTTGCCACGGTACCGCTACCCAATTCACGGTGAGGACTTCACTGAGGCCAATCAAAATCAACGGTATGCCGCCGATGGTCAAGGTGACGGCGGTGACCCGTAAGGGTGAGTATTTGGCGAGCATCGGTTTGGCACCGATGGTGTAATAGGCCCAACACATCGAGGCAATCAAAATCAATACGTCTCCGGTAATGCTTTTGGTGCTCATGGCGGAACCATTAAACAAAATCACAAATACCCCTATAAACGAGATAACGATACCAATCCAACCGGTGCGGGAGAGTTTTTCCCAACCGCGTACCTGGCTAATCAAGGCCACCCAGATGGGGGTAGTGGCAATCAATAGTGCCGAGGTGGCAGCACTGGTCATACTCAGGCCGATCATGAAAAACACTTGGTAGCCGGCATTGCCAATCAATCCGACGAGGATGGCATCACGCCACAGGCTGCGTTCGATGCTGATGCTTTTTTCGACAAACCAGACGATGCTGAGCATCAGAATGGGCACAAAGAAGAAGCGGATGCTGTTGAATGCAAGCGGCGGCATGCTGGCAAAGCTCTGCTTGACAATCGACATATTACCCGCCCAAATGAGAATGGTGGCTAGCAGACCAATGTCGTTCCAGGGAATGATGCGTTTTGATGTATTCACACGATACTTTCTGGGTACGATTACTTTGGCATATTCTTGAGGGCTGTATAGGCGGGGCGTGGGCTCCAGTCACCATTGAGCACGCCAAACGATGCTTGTTCGTGGAGGGGGTTGCCATCGGAGGTCCAAGGAATGGCAAAATTGAGGTTCCAGACAAACATACCCGTCAACCAATTACTATAGTGGGCATGGGTATAGTTGACCGCGCGCACGATATAGTCGGCTTGTTGGTCAAAACTAATCTGGTTGCCGTATTCGTAATACTGACTCGTGTTTTTGGTAGCCCAGCCAAATTCAGTAACCCAGACTGGTTTGGCACTCAGGCCGTTTTTGACCATCAACGACCGCACGTCTTCGACCCGCCGGAAGTAAAATTCGCGGCTGGTGACGAAATCAGGACCGGGGCCAGGTTGGGTCGGCCACAATGATTCTGGTGGGTTACTGGCACCGCCGGGGTGCACTCCTACAATGTCGACGACTTGGGCAAAGCGTGGGTCGCGGAACATCCCGTCGTAGTAGTGCACGTCACTCATGGCTACTGTCGGCCAATTCGTTTCGGTAGATGCGAGGGATCCCGAGACAATCAAGGCGTTCGGGTCAGCTGCTTTGACGGCTTGAGATGCCCCAACCAACATATCCATATAATCGGTGACACTACTAACGGTACCGCCGTTTTCGGTGGCGAGATTTTGTTCGTTCCAGATTTCGTAGGCTTTGACACGCCCTTTGTAGCGATTGGCCATCTGCGACATAAAGTAATTGAAGGTGGCGAAATTGGCGCGGTTGGGCATGCCGTGCAGTCCATTGTTGGTCGTCCACCGTGGGGCAGCCACCACACTCAGGAGTAAATTGGTTTGCCATTTGCTGGCATCTGCGACGATGTTGTCGAGCTCACCCCAATGAATAACTCCCGACTTATCGTGTAAATCCATCCAGCGTACTTGTTGGCGAATCCACGGCATGCCGGCATCCATTGCAAGGCGCATGACCCGGCGGCGGTCTTGCCAGACGGTGCCATATCCTTGGCCATAAAGCACCGCATTGAACCCATAGGTGAAGCCGGGAAGTGGGTTGGTAGCGCCAGTATCCACCGGCATTGCGGTTTCGTTTACGGTTGTATTCGGGTTGAAGGCAGTGTCGCCGCGATGATTTTGGTCGCGATATTCGCTCCCCAACAAGCCCAGCAAAATACGATATTGCGGGTTAGGTTGATCAGGGTGCCATTCCATCCGCTGACGTTCAAAATACTGCACCCAATAGCGCTTTCCGTCTGCGGTGTTGATTTCTTGGAATTGTTCAGACAACGGCCGACCATATACTTTCAGGCCACCATTTTGGCGAAAAAAATCTGCAAATGGAGCTGGAGAATTGCGTAATGTATGCTTCGTCACCCCATCAAACGAACCATCGTTGGGGTTCGGCAGTGGGACAAACGCCGGCTCGGTCCGGCGCATTGCCACCAATGCGCTTGCTAATAAGCGCCCTTGCACGTAATAGGCGGTTCCCGCAAGATCAGGGCTTTCTTCCAAGACGGCACGTTCGAAGTATTGCACGCGGTAATATTCCCCCGGGTTGCTGGTGCTTTCTTCGATGAATGGTTGTGAAAT
>CALQBW020000079.1 GCA_943328915.2 Singulisphaera sp. GP187
ATAGAGTGGCGCCATATACCAAAACTCTCGGAATGCGTATATTTTGCGGTAGCCTGCAAATGGATTACCGGTTGAATGCGTCACCGTCGTGTTGGCGGGCGCATCATGGGCAAAGATTCGGATAATCACGGCAATAACCAACACGATGGGCATGCTATACAAAAAGACCGAACGCCATCCGTAGGTATGCGCCAAATAAGCCATTGGCGTGGTGGACAACAAACCACCACACGCCCCAATCGCTACCATGGCACTCGTCATTGTTGCCAATCGATTATTGGGTACCCAGTGCCCAAAAGTCTTGACGGCACCCATCAATCCACCTGCGGTGCCGAGGCCGATCAATGTTCGCCCAATGACTAATGGCCAGAAACTGGTAGCTGTAGCAAATAACACACAGCCTATCATGGTTGGAATCATCAGTAATGGGATGATTAGCCGTGAGCCGTAGCGATCTAAGGCAGCGCCAAGCGGTAATTGCATCAAGGAAAACGAAATGTAATACAAGCTGGTCATCATGCCTAATTTATCAGCATTTAATAACATTTCACGCATTAGATCGGTTGAAATAACGGCATTTGCAGAGCGCAAAAACGAGGCAACCATATAGCCGAGTGCAAACGCGAGAAAAACGTACCAAAAACGACGTACCTGCACATATTCCTCTATTCTTGTGGCACTACTGCCATACAGGTAGCACTCGGAGTGACACTTTCTGGTTGCGTACTAATTGGCTTCCCACCTGAGGTAATAACACAACCAATAGTACCAGAACCTTTATTATCAACTTTTATGAACAAATTACGTCCTGCACTTGCCCGAAATCCAAATTTCCACGGTGGTGGCCCATTGAGTTCTGCGGTGAAAGCTAAGTCATTGAGATAACTTATTGTGACATTTGGCGCACTGCCAGTGACTTGGTATTCAATACGGGCACTATTTGGTGTGACGGCATCAGGATTTTTTAGTTTACTCGCATATATATTGCCAAATATCCCAATTGCAATTGCGATACTTATAAATACGATAGCCATAATCCAAGATCGACGAATCCCTGTTTTGTAGTGTCCTTTTTCATCGAATGATTGCATGGAATTCCTTTTCGCCATTATCCTCGGTTTTGTGTATCATAAGTGGTAATATGAGCCCACGTCAAAAAGAACCACTCACATATGAACATGCACTCCTTGGGTTTTTATTGCAAAAACCCATGCACGCTTATGCATTGCATCTCACATTGATGGAGTCACCACTTGGGAATGTCTGGCGGGTCAAACAAAGTGCGTTGTATGCTATGTTGACCAGATTGGCGAGTGAAGGGTTAATCGATGCTGGTACCGAAGATATCACGGGTCGTGGCAAGCGTGTTCTGTCATTAACTGTTTTAGGAAATGCATCATTCAAGGAGTGGTGTGTAACCCCTGTCCCTCATCCGCGTGATATGCGAATGGAGTTTTTGGCAAAACTCTATTTCCTCGAACGATTACCGATCGAATTCCTCCAACAATTGATTGAGGCACAGCAATTGCAAGCGCTTGATTGGTTTGAACCCGTGGATGGCGAATTGACACCCTATGCAAAGCGTGTACGCCTATTTCGTAATGGTCAAATTACTGCCATCCAAGAATGGTTACGTACCCTCAAACAAATTGGGTAACATTACTTTCTCCATATCGCTATAATAAAGAAGTATGCAATTATCAAGAAGGAATCCTATGATTACCCCGCCCAAACCTGCCGACATACAGCATCTTTTTTCGCAAATCGTCCAATATGATGAATCTATATCCCCTATGGAATTAGATTTACCGAATGAAACCCATGACACGATTAGTTTGGCTTATGGCGATGCAGATCCCGCTCTTTTCCCCGTCAAACCACTTATAGCTGCCGTCGATTCAATGCTCACGGGGAATCTTGATATCACGTTGAATTATGCTCCCGCATATGCTGGTTTGATTGAATTAGTCCAAGAACGCATGGCACGACTGCATATACCTTTAACACGGAGCGAGCTAATGCTTGCGAATGGATCAAGTCAAATTTTATCGTTGTTGCCCCAAATATTATGTGACCCGGGTGATGTGATTATTGTCGAAGGCCCAACGTTCCTTGGTGCCGTAGAAACGTTTTTTAACTGTGGATTAACGATCGAAACAATTCCTGTACGCGAAGATGGCATGGATCTTGACTTGTTGGAGTCAACGCTAATCCGCTTGACAGCACAAGGAATACGCGCCAAATTTATTTATACCATTCCTACATTCCAAAACCCCACGGGTTCGACAATGCCGCTGGCCAATCGCCACCGTTTGGTTGGGTTAGCAGCCCGTTTTGGTGTAATTATTGTTGAAGACGATGCGTATGGCGATTTGCACTTCGATAACCCAATCCCACCAAAGTTGATAGCACTCGACCCAACCTGGGTGTTGTACGTGGGTACATTTTCCAAAATCCTTGCCCCAGGTGTGCGGATGGCGTGGGCATGTGGCCCGGCTGAAATAATCAAACGACTGAATCGTTTCAAGACCGAAGGCAGCAATGGTCCATTTATGACCCGCCTCGTCGCCCAAGTTTCTGCAGATGGTTGGCTTGACAAACATATTGCAGTCCTCAATGCCCATTACAACACCAAATGCCATGCCATGCTCAACACTATTGCAGAAACATTCCCTAGCGATGTGCGCTATAACCGCCCCCTTGGTGGATTTTTCGTGTATGTCTACCTGCCAAACGACCTGCCGGTCAGTCGGCTTCTCCCTGCGGCAATTGCGAATGGGGTATCGTTTTTGCCAGGGACTACCTGTTATGCAGATGGTCAAGGCACACACGAAATTCGTCTTGCATTTAGTTTTCAATCCCTCGAAAAAGTGGTTGAAGGCATTCGGCGGTTGGGCGCAACGATGCATCAGCTCCGCATAGCGTAAACGTGTTGACAAAACGGTAAAGCTATATCTGTTACAATAATCGCGGACTTCTCCCGTAAAGAATAGGAATGTATCATGAGCAGTGACGCAAGCCAATTGACGTTAGATGCCTTGTTTTCTACCCGCGCAAAACTCGCCGGTGATGGCTCTGAATGGGCTCCTGAACCCGATGGTACTATTAGTTTGGCTTATGGATTTGCTGATCCAGAACATTTCCCAGTCAAAGAATTAGTCGAAGCTACCGCAGAGATTTTAGCTGAAGATGTTAATGGTGCCCTCAATTATGGCCCTACGTACCCAGGGCTCGTCAAATTGGTCGTTGATCGGATGCACGCCCGTGGCGTCACTTCGGCAAATACCCAAAATGTGTTGATTTCATATGGCTCAAGCCAAATTTTGGCGCTATTACCCCAGATTTTGGTAGACCCAGGTGATACCGTCATCGTAGAAGGCCCATGTTTCATGGGGGCTGTACGCTCATTCCAAGAAGCAGGCGCCAAAATCGAAACCGTCACCGTCCTTGAAGATGGGATGGACATTGATGCCCTCGAAGTGATGCTTGCCGACCTCAAGAGCCGTGGTATTCATCCTAAATTCATCTATACCACTCCTACCTTCCAGAATCCAACTGGGACATTGATGCCTTTGGCCAACCGAATCCGGTTAGTGGCGTTGGCCGCACAATATGGTGTGTTGATTGTCGAAGACGATGCCTATGGTGATTTGCGGTTTGAAGGCGAAGCAATACCTCAATTGATTGCCCTCGACACCAAGGGATGGGTAATCAACGTGGGCACCTTCTCGAAAATCCTTGCGCCAGGTGTGCGTATGGCTTGGACATGTGGGCCTGAAGCTATCATCAAGCGTTTGCGGAAATTTAAATCCGAAGGTTCGAGTGGGCCCTTCTTGACCCGATTGGTCGAGCGGTTTGCGTCAGATGGTAAGCTCGAAGCCCATATTAGCGACCTCAACACAAATTATCGGCATAAGCGCGATGTAATGGTAAAAGCAATTACCGAAAATTTCCCAGCTGATGTGCGCTATGTAGTACCAACGGGTGGCTTTTTCATCTATTGTTACCTTCCTGCGGACCTGCCTGCCCCCAAAGTCATAGCTGCGGGTCGTGAGCATGGCGTAACATGTTTGGCTGGACTTGGTTGTTATGCCAACGGTCAAGGAACTCACGAAATCAGGTTGGCATTTAGCTACCAACCTGTCGATAACATTATCGAAGGCATTCGGCGGCTCGGGGCAGCAATGAAATCGGTGCGCGCATCCTAATGCCAACCGCTCCTCAGTCATTTATTTATGTATTGATGCATCGGGTCGAGCGTATGATGCTCGGCCCGATGCGTAGCGATGTTCGGCATAATGTATGGATTGAAACATTTGCCTCTGCAATTTACGGGATATTTTGGGCCGTAACCGTTGGGTTTATGCCAGTCGTATTACGCAAAATGGGTGCTTCCGCCAGTGAATTAGCTATTTATGTGGTTTTTCAATCGCTAGGGTTAATTTTCACCCCCTTTAGTGCCATGCTCTTCCAGCGCTTCCGGATTATCAAAATAGCCAATGGTATTTGGGCTGTCGGTCGCAGCATGTTTTTGTTGGTGCCACTGGTGGCGGGCAATATTCCACTTTTCATGGTTTTACTCGGTATTTTTTGGGTGTGTGAAGTAATGCCTGCGCCAGGGTATGTTCGATTGCTGGAACGCATGTACCCGAACGATATTCGTGGGCGAATTATGGGGTTTATCCGGATTGGGATGACCTTTACAATTTTGTGCATGACACCGGTGGCTGGCTGGCTCCTTGATCATTATAGTTATACTATCCTTTTACCCTGCTTTGGCGTGGTGGGGCTTGCGGCTTCTGCGATGTTTCAACGCTTAAAAACCGACGATTCACCCGTGCTAGTGGCTCCCGGAGTGGTACGACCTTCTTTCTTCACAATGTTGCGTGAAATTGCCAAAAACCGCTCGTTTATGATGTTTTTGTTTCTGAATACATTGTTTGGCTGTGGGACCTTGCTCGGTGCCCCATTATATGCAATTGTGCAAGTCAATCGGTTGCAATTATCGTATACTCAGGTAGGATATCTCGGCCTGATCCAATCGATAACGTGGCTTATCGGCTATTTCTTTTGGGGCACTATGGTCGATCGCCGCGGGCCACTTTGGGTCTTGGTAATCAGCATGCTCTGTGGTGCATTGATGCCGTTTGGGTTTATGTTCGCAACGTCAATATGGTGGCTTGTCCCGGCATTTATTGGTCAAGGATTATTGATGGGTGGCTTTGATCTGGGTTTCACCACCACTGCAATGGCCCTCGCAGATCGCAAACGGCTGGAAATATATTTTTCGGTCGTACATCTCGTGTCAGGCGTGCGTGGGATTGTGATCCCCCTTTTGACTCCGCTGCTTATCGTGGCGAACGTCAGTGAAATTGTTATTTTTGGGGTGGGTGGTTTTTGTATTCTGGCTTCGGCGGTTCTCGCCTTCTGGATTCGGATTCCTGCGACACTCCCCGAAATAGAGTTACCGTAAATCAGGATAGTGACGAGGTGTGGTTGTGAGTTTAGTAGATGATGTCAGGGTCCGCGAAATGGGTTATATGCCATCGCCTCGTGCGCTCAAAGAACGATACCCCCTGTCGCCCAGTATGATGACTACCGTCTATGAATCGCGCCAAACGATTCGCCGGATCATCAATGGGGAAGACCACCGTTTGCTTGTGGTCATTGGTCCATGTTCGATCCATGATATTGCCACAGCACTTGACTACGCCCAAAAATTAGCGGAAGTGGCTGCAAAGATGCGCGACCGCATGGTGATTGTAATGCGTGTGTATCTTGAAAAACCACGTACCACCGTCGGTTGGCGCGGTCTCATCAACGATCCGTTCCTTGATGGTTCGTTCGATATGGGCGCAGGGCTCGAAATAGCGCGGAAACTCTTGGGCGATATAACGGCCATGGGACTTCCTACTGCCACCGAAATGCTCGATCCCATAAGCACACAATATACTTCTGATTTGGTCGTCCTCGCAGCAATTGGGGCCCGTACTACCGAATCGCAAATGCACCGTGCTCTTGCAAGTGGGTTGTCAATGCCTGTCGGCTTCAAAAATGGCACCGATGGTTCAATTGATGTAGCCGTACACGCCTGCATTTCGGGCGCTGCACCGCACAGTTTCCTCGGCATTACCCAAGATGGTCAAGGTGCTGTGGTAAAAACTACGGGCAACCCAGATGGATTTGTGATTTTGCGCGGGAGTCGGTTGGGTACCAATTATGATGAAGCAAGTGTCGTCAAAACCATTGACCTCATGAAAGCCGCCAAGTTGTCGCCTGCCGTCATGATTGATTGCAGTCATGCCAATTCAGGTTCAGATCATCGGCGCCAAAGAACGGTGTGGCGTTCAGGTTTGGCTTTGCGGAAACAGGGTGTCAGTCAGATGATTGGTATGATGGTTGAAAGCAATTTGGTTGAAGGCAAGCAAAACATTGGTGCCGATATCACCAATCTTCAATATGGTGTCTCCGTCACCGATGCCTGCGTAGGCTGGGACGAAACCGTATCAATGCTTGAAGAGGTATACAATGCCGTATAAACTCCCCACAGCTGCAGCAGGCCTCGCCGGCGCACAAAAGGCCGATGGTCTTGACCCAGTAGCTCATTACCGCGATCAGTTTGTCATTGTTGATCCCAATTTAGTCTATTTCGATGGGAATTCACTAGGACGAATGCCCAAGCAAACTGCGGAACATCTCCAACATGTGATTCACACTGAATGGAGTGAAGGTTTAATTCGCGGGTGGGGACGGGGCTGGTATGAGGCACCTGCCCGTATTGGCGACAAAATAGGACAGCTCCTCGGCGCGGCTCCTGGGCAAGTGCTCGCCTGCGACTCGACGTCGGTTAATCTATACAAACTTGTCATGGCAGCACTACAGGCTCGGCCTGACCGCACAGATATTGTCAGTGATGCCCTCAACTTCCCTTCAGACCTTTACATTATGCAAGGTGCAATCGCACATTTTGGTAACCGTCACCAACTCCAATTGGTTGTTTCTCGTGATAACGAACTCACAGTCAATACAAATGATTTATATTCCCTTATTACGCCAAAAACAGCACTTGTTGTGTTATCCCATGTAACCTTTAAAAGTGGCTTCATATACGACATGCAGGCGATTACCCAAAAAGCACATGATGTGGGTGCGCTTGTGATTTGGGATTTAAGTCATTCTGCCGGCGCATTGCCGATGCAACTCGATGCGTGGCACGTTGACATGGTGGTCGGTTGTGGGTACAAATTTCTCAATGGCGGCCCTGGCGCGCCGGCATTTTTATACATCAATGCATCTATCCAAGATCAGGTGCAATCCCCTATTTGGGGGTGGTTTGGCCAAAAAGCTCCCTTTGCGTTCGATTTACAGTATGAACCTGCTCATGGTTTAGCCCGCTTTTTGGCAGGCACACCACCAATGCTCTCACTCTCGGCAGTCGAATCTGCGGTAGACATGCTGAACCAAGTGGGGATGTCTGCAATTCGTGAGAAATCAGTGGCGCTAACAGAATATATGATTTCTCTATGTGATGCGCATTTAGTTGAATTAGGTTTCACAATGGGAAGCCCACGTGATGCTGCTATTCGCGGATCACATGTCAGTATTCGCCATCCGCTAGGCTACCAGATTAATCAGGCGCTGATTGCCGAAATGAATGTGATTCCCGATTTCCGCGAGCCAGATAATTTACGTCTTGGCCTGAGCCCATTAACCACTTCTTTTACCGAAGTATGGCACGGTGTTGATCGCATTCGCCATGCGGTGAGCCAAGGTTTGCATAATAAATATCCGGCGACTCGCGCAGCCGTCACATAATGAATGAAACCCGGTTCGCGTACGTACATGTACGCGAACCGGGTTTTTGTTTATTCACGTTTGTGCACTTAGCGTTTTTGGACAACAACAATCGTGGCACGACGCCCCAATACCACCACATGGTGGAGGGTGTCGATGTACATACCACTGTTGCGCTCGAGCGCCCGATTAATAGCGCGCATATCGCTGGTAAGCAGAGCGGCGCGGGCACCGAGTTGCATTACTCGCCGTAATTCTTTCATCACCGTCGGATATAAACGTCGATTTTCTTCGGGGGTACTCATCTGCACGCCGAAGGGCAAATTACATACCACTGCATTCACTGAATTTTCGTCAAGCGGTAATTCTCGCGCATCCCATGGTTTTACATCAATAGGTTTATAGCGAGGGCCAATATTGGCTAAAGCTTGATCAACTGCGGCCTCACTAATATCGCCTCCCAATAATTGGGCATAGCGACTATGCAACGCTCGTTCGATCAACGTTGTCCCTGCTCCACACATCGGATCGAGAAAGACATCAGTAGGTTTGGGTTTGGTAAGTAATACCAATGCTGCAGCTGCGGTAGGGCGCAACGAAGCTTCGATGTGATTGATTTTGTATGTCCGGTGGCGCATCGTTTCGTCGCTGACACGTAACCCCAAAATCGCCATGGTGTCGATTTGGGTAATCCAAAATTCGAGACCGTCTTCTTTGGCACGCCAGCGGAAATCGTCACGCTGTTCGACAGCTTTTTCGATGAGTTCTTGTAAATCTACCCGCCGATAAGGCATCTCACCTTGCTGTCGAGCAATCACGCGGAAGCGCAATTTCCCCTCACCACCGCGTTTTGGGTAGATTGAGCGTACTATTTTGACGGCTTGATTGATGACAGCAGATAAAACAATTTTGTCACGCAAAAATTTGAGTGTGCTGTATTTTGGAGGCAAATCGGTGTATTGGCCAATCAAAATAAATACATCATCAACCGTACGCAATTTGAGTAAATCATCGACATCGCCGTCATAATCAATAATAGTGAGGCCATTCCGTCCGGCATGGACGACGTGTTCCTTGATTGTAGCCCGCTCAGGCAATAGTTTAAGTTCTTCTCGGACAATCACATCAAAGCCTGGCAATGTGTGCAGGATGTACTGGATGGGCTGGTTTTTCATGGTGCCTTCCTTCCACCCGAGTGCATCGCTGCCGGCCAGAGTGGTTGCAAATCAAAAGGTGATTGGTGTACGTACACCAATCACCGGACCCAAGTCAGAAATTAAGCGTTCGGAGCCAGAATAACTTCAATCCGCTCCATCACGTCATTTGTGAGCAATGGGACAACGTCAAGTGCTTTCATGTTTTCATGTACTTGGGCAGCACGACTTGCACCCGTGATAACACTACTCACATTGGGATTCTTGAGACACCATGTCAACGCCATTTGCGCCAAACTGCACCCTAATTCGCTCGCAAGCGGGATGAGCTGTTCGACAATTGCCAAATTACGGGCATCCGTAAGACTCTTTTGTAGCCATTCATATCCCTTGAGTGCACCACGACTATCACTCGGGATGCCTTGACGATATTTACCGGTGAGCATACCTGATGCTAATGGGCTGAAAATCGTTGTCCCAAGACCGATGTCACGGTATAACAACGCATATTCTTTTTCAAATCGGGTACGATTCAACATGTTGTATTGTGGTTGTTCCATGGTTGGTGGCGTCATACCCAATTCACGAGCAATGCCATAGGCTGCCCGGATTTCGTCGGCAGACCATTCAGAAGTGCCCCAATAAAACGCTTTGCCTTGGCGAATGACAATATCCATGGCGCGGACGGTTTCTTCAATTGGGGTATTGACATCTGGGCGATGACAATAAACTAAGTCGACATAATCCATTTGGAAGCGCCTCAGGGCATTGTTTACCCCTTCGATAACATGTTTATGCGACAAGCCGGTATCGTTGGGACCTGAACCACCCCAGAAAATTTTGGTCGAAACGACGAGATCTTCACGACGCCAGCCAGCCTTTTTGATGACGTTACCCATTACTATTTCGGCTTGTCCACCCGCATACCCTTCGGCGTTGTCAAAAAAATTAACACCGTGTTCAACAGCGGCGGTCATACATTCATAGGCAATATTTTCACCGACTTGGTTGCCATAGGTTACCCATGCACCCAACGAAAGGGCACTTACTTTCATACCAGCGCGTCCAAGTCTTCGATATTCCATTTCACTCTCCTGTATTGTGTTGCATAAACTTAACGTATTGTACCAAATTCACACGGCGTCTGCGGTTGACAATTCTGGTTCTATTGGTACTTCTTGAATTGGGTTTACCACAAACAACAATGCACCGAGTAATCGGAAAATCCCCAAGCCAATCACGACATATTGTGCACCAAGCCAATTTATTAAAGGCGCAACTGCCAAGCTACTGATTAGTAATCCGGCATTCATGACCGTTACAAATACACCGAGCGCCAGCGCCCTGCGTTTGGGTGAGCAAACTTGTAGCAAAATATTAAAATGACTTAAATCAATTCCTGGATTTATCATTCCAATTAGTAACGAGATAAACAGAATAATAGTTAAATTTGGAATAAACCCGATAGCAAAAAAATATAAGCAACTGAGAATTGCAGAAATCTTCAAAATAGTGCGTAAACCGTATTTTTCAATCAAACGCGGCCAAAACAAATTCCCCAAAATCGCCCCACCATTGACAATTGCAAACCAAATTCCGAGCCAGGCATCGCTTGCACCCAATGTGCGGACGAAATAGATTGGCTGAAAGGGAATTGCAGCCCATGCAGCAAGGTTGAAAATTAATGTATTAATAGTAATAGCTCGGTACGGCTGGCTTTCGCTTAACAGCGTCCAAATCCCTCGCCATGAACGATCAACATTGGCCTCATGATCAATAATAGTGTCTGGGATTTGCATTTTTGTCACATACCACGTGCTAAGCATGCTCGTTGTCATTGCAATTACAAACAAAATTTGGTAATTACTAGGAAAAGGGGTTATTTCTAGGAAGCGTCCAAATCCATACGTGGCAACCATCATTGTTGCGCCGAGCGTTACATTGCGCGCTGAAAAAAGTCGCGCGCGACGATGCATCGGAATAATATCAGCAAACATTGGTAGCCAACTGGCATTAAATAACGCAACCGGTACGTTGGCGACGAGCAAAATAACAACTATTGCTTCCGCACGCCACGCAGGTAGCCAGGGAACAATAATTAATAACGCATTCAACAGGCGATAAGAAATTAAACTGCCAAACATCCAAGGCTTCCGTTTTGAAGTGCGTTCCATTAAAACCGCAAAGGGGATTGTAGTTACTGCATTTACGACTGCAGCAGCTGACGTGATTAAACTAACAATATAATTTGAACCCCCGAGGCGTATAACA
>CALQBW020000080.1 GCA_943328915.2 Singulisphaera sp. GP187
GTTACGGCTTGGGATGCTCCAGATCAATTCCATGCTCGTTTTTGGGCCGAACGGCGCACCTACGAATATGTCATTGATAATGGAATGGTAGCGTCGCCGCTATTACGGCGCACAACTATGGCAGTAGCACGTTCGCTTGATAGCGATGCGATGCATGCGGCAGCACAAGTCTTGATCGGGACACACGATTTTGCTGCATTTACCGTCGGTGCTCCAGTAGGGACCACAATTCGGCGCTGTGATCAGGTCACGTGCTTACGCACAACCCGTGAAGGTCAGCCAATAGTGGTGATTCGTCTGAGTGCAAATGGTTTTTTGCGCAATATGGTGCGTATAATAGTTGGTACGTTAGTTATGGTCGGTACTGGTCGATTGAGTTATGCGGGATTGCAAACAATCTTGCAAGGGCGTGATCGGCAACAGGCTGGGTTACTCGCACCGGCGCACGGCTTGACAATGGTGGCGGTTGATTATCCCACGTCGGCATTGCGACCGGATCCGTCACACGAGAAATGACGCTGTAGGTAAGGAATATGGGCATGAAAACCTATTCACAGAAGGCTTCGGAAGTAACACGCGATTGGTATGTGGTAGATGCTGACGGTCAAACCGTTGGTCGTCTCTCCACCCAAATCGCCACGCTTTTGCGTGGGAAGCACAAACCGACATTTAGCCCCAACATTGATGGTGGCGACTTTGTCGTTATTATCAATGCTGAAAAGATCCAGCTACTCGGCAAGAAGCAGGATCAAAAAATGTACTATCGCCACTCGAATTATCCGGGTGGGTTCAAGTCGGTCAGCTACCGCCGTATGTTGGCCACTCACCCAGACCGTATTTTGCGCTATGCGGTCAAAGGCATGCTTCCCAAAACGCGACTTGGTCGACGGCAATTGGTGAAGCTTCGCATTTATGCTGGTGCAACCCATCCGCATCTTGCGCAACAACCAACCGTGTTTGTTCCGCAAGTTCGGTTCTAACGCAACGACGAGAGGGATATGATGGCAGAGAAGACCTATTACCAAGGCACGGGCCGTCGCAAGACAGCAGTTGCTCGTGTTCGCCTCTATCGAGGCAATGGTGAAATCGTAGTAAACGGCAAGAGCGTCAGCGCCTATTTCGGGCATCGCGCCTTGTTTGTGTCAGAATTGGCTCGCCCATTCGAAGCCACCGGCCAAGTCGGTAGCTTCAATGTGATGGCCAAGGTGTTTGGTGGTGGTGTGTCGGGTCACTGCAGCGCTGTGCGCCATGGCATTGCTCGTGCCCTGCTCGACCTCGATGTCGCAATGCGGCCGGCCCTCAAAAGCGCTGGCTTGTTGACGCGTGACCCCCGTATGAAAGAGCGCAAAAAGGTGGGCCTCAAGCGCGCCCGCAAGCGCCCACAATATACAAAGCGTTAATCTCGTTTTGGGTTGTGTATACACCAACTCCCTTGTCGTGGCATAATGCCCGGCAAGGGAGTTGTTTTGGATGAGGAGCGACCACATTATGCCCATCGATATAGTGCAATTGAGTCAAACACTGATTCGCTTCAAAACAGAACCAGACCAGCCAGGCGAATTGGCAACCGCCTTGGATTACCTAGCGAGCCTGTTTCCACACCTGACCGTTGAACAATTCACTAATGGGGGTTTCCGTAGTATTCTGGTCTATGCTGCGCCACAGCGACCAGAACTTTTCAAAATAATTTTAAATGGGCACGTAGATGTAATCCCCGGCAAAGATTTTCAATATATTCCGCGCATTGATGGGGCCAAATTATACGGTGTCGGTGCCCTCGACATGAAAGCAAATTTGGCAGTGCTGGTGACAATTTTTGCAGAAATAGTCCACGAAGTACACTACCCACTCGGTTTGCAAATTGTCACAGACGAAGAACTGGGCGGCTTTCACGGTACCAAATATCAAATTGACCAAGGGGTGCGTGCTGATTTTGTGATTGCAGGCGAAACGACGAATTTTGCGATTGCCCATCAAGCCAAAGGGATTTTGTGGATAAAAGTGCAATTCTATGGCGAAACTGCCCATGGTGCCTATCCTTGGCGTGGCGATAATGCCCTAATACAAGTACATACATTCATCGCACTGTTATTGCAAAAATATCCCACGCCGATGCAACAAACGTGGGTGACGACCGTGAATGTGGCGCGGATCGAAACCCCCAACACATCGTTTAACAAGGTGCCAGACCGTGCCGAGGTGTGGCTCGATATCCGGTTTGTCCCATCAGAATACGCCACGATTGTAGCTGAAATTGTGGCGTTGGTGCCTGCAACAGCCACATATACCATCCTCGCCCACGAAGCGGCGCTCTATACTGCGCCAGACAATCCGTATATCCAGCGACTACAACAAATCACTACAAATGTTACGGGGCAATGGTGTGAATTATATGGAGCGCAAGGATCTTCGGATGCGCGGCATTATATGGCTGTGGGCGGGGCTGGGGTAGAGTTTGGTCCGGTTGGTGGTGGGATTGCGAGTGATGAAGAATGGACAAGTATTGCTGGCTTAACGACGTATGCAACGATTCTGCGTGAATTTTTATTGCAGCAATAATCAATACCAGCCCCATCCCCAACGGAGACGTTAGTGAAAGAACAAAATCATGAAAACCAGCAATCACGCACCGGTAATTGCATATGTAATAGTTCAATGCAAGTGGATATGTCCCCGCCGACGTCGGAAGTATGAAGTAGGAAGTATAAAGTAGAGATGTAGCATGGCATGTCCCGACCACCGAACAACACGCCATACCCCCCGATATTAGACAGCACCACTACTATTGTTCATCATTGCAATGCGGTTTAGCTAAGATGATCGGTGGCTGTTCGATTGTCCCCGTCGCCCTGACAATCACCAGAGTGCGATGATTGGTGGAAGGGCGCCGGGGATTAATCGCTATTCTCAATTTTCACAATAGTATCGCGGTAGTGCTGGAATTGATCACGAGGTGCGCAAATCATGGTAGGGGTTTTGGCATCAGGATGGAGCATTGTACTGAGGTCGACAATGGATCCATCAGTGCCCCATAATTCTGCGCCAGCATTATGCACGAGTGCGAGCGCCGGGGCGATATCCCATGCTTTGCAGCTTCCAATCAATGCAGCGCTGGCGATTTCGCCAGCGACATAACACATCGACATGATTGTGGCACCAGTGGTGCGGGTGCGACCAGGGTAGTCAATTGTGTATTTGCGATGTGCATCAGAAGGGATAGCCATCCAGTCATCGCGGTGGATAGAAGGAGTCCGTGAAACATGTATCGGTTGTTCGTTTCGCAATGCCAATCCGTCGGGGGTTGCAACGAAAAGTTCTTCGCTCATTGGTGCATAGACAAATCCGGCAATTGCTTTGCCAAAATGGACCAAACCGATGCCTACGCACCAACCCGTCAGACCGCCGACAAATGCCGAAGTGCCATCGATAGGATCGATGACCCACAGATATTCGTGCAGAGCAAGGTTTTGGTCACCGACATAGGTGCCTTCTTCACCGAGAATGGCGTGGGTGGGAAAGTTGGTATGTAAATATGCCACAATCTGCGCTTCGACGGCTTGATCAATATTCGTGACCAGCGAACCATCTGATTTGCGGGTGACCGCAAGCTGGTGGCGTTGTTGCTTGGCATAATTCCCACAACTGGTTACCAGGCGAACCAAATCAGAAACCACAATGCTCGACATGAAAGCGTTCTCGCAATAAAAAGACTCCATGGTATTATACGAGTGAGAATTAGAACTGTCACGAATTGAAGGTACATGAATACATTGCTGCTTGACCTCGACGATACATTGTATGACCTCGACGCGCATCGCTTTCGACATTTAGAGCGGGCGTGGCATCAGTGGTTGATTACGCAACCGCCGAACGACGTGCCAGGTATTCTCCAAGCCGCCGTGACGCAACGGATATTTTTTGATGAAATGCCAGGCTTTTTGCACCAATATGGCGTTAAAGATAATCAGGCAGCAGAATTATGTACCAATAGCCGTGCCACTTGGATTCGTGATTTGCGTCTGGATGATGGCGTGGCGCCCCTCCTCGATATACTCGCGACGCGCTACAAATTGGGGTTGATTACGAACGGATCGAGCAAGATTCAACGTGCGAAAATAATCCAGTTTGAATTGACCCGCTGGTTTACAGTAATCATTGTTTCTGAAGAATATGGTGTGGACAAACCCGACCCTGCGATTTTTTGGCACGCGGCAAGCGCACTCGCGAGTGACGCTGCGGAATGTGTGATGATCGGCGACAACCCAGAGGCAGATATGCGAGGGGCGCAAGCGGCTGGGATGCGAACAATCTGGGTACAACGGCCAGAATTATATAAAAACCCCTTTACCCGAGAAGTGGCCCAATATCCTACAGGGTTACCAGCGCCGTGGCAGACAATCCCACATGTTCGTGCACTTTTGACGGTATTGGAAGACTCATGCAACGGATGACGCTCTCGCATGCGCTAGAATCGTTGTCACTCAGCGATCGCGCTACGATGGCTGCGGTGCATGTTTGTGATGAATTACAGTTGGCTACAATGTTGCATACACCACGCACTTGGCTGCAAGTGCTCCGGCAAATTGATCCCGCAACGCGTGCCTTGCTTGACCGGATTCGTCGCGCGGGCGGCCAGCTGCCAATGGTTTTGTGTGAAGCAGTTGGTGGGCCGCTCCGCACAAATATGACCACATTGTCACCGCGTACGCTATTAACAATATATGCACAGCCAGCGCCAATTGAAAAATTGTTGATGGCAGGGTTTGTATGGCCGTATGCGCATGAAGGCGGGAATTGGGTAGTGCTACCTGAAGTAGAAGCATTGCTCCCCCCACCGTTGGCAATCATGAGCGCACCTGATTCAATAGTAGTGGAAGCCGATGAAAAGTTGCCCCATGAAGAAATATTGCTCCACCTTGCCTGTATGGCATTTGATGGGCGTGTCCCTTTGCAACATCACGGTAAGGTATCGCAAAAAGTAACGAAGCACATTGCTATAGATGGGGTGACCGATGCATATGTACATTGGTTGGTTGCGACGTTGTTGGCCGGTGGTGCATTCAATGCGCAATCCAATTTAGTTGTCCCGACAGAATTGTTGTTGGAATGGCTCCAATTGCCACAGCATGTGCGCCAGCAAGAATTAGCACGAGCTTGGTTGCAGGCAGCATGGAGTGAATGGGAATTGGGATTAAAGCGCCGACCACCGGCCTTAGATGTACGGTTGGTGCGAAGAACGATGCTCCAAGCTGTCTTACCACACATACCCGATCAATGGTGCGCCGGTGACGATATCATTGCGCAATTGCGGCTGAGTTGGCCCGATGTTATGCGCCCGACTCCTGCAGATGGGCGTTGGAAGGTGCCGGTAGGATGGCCAACGCATTGGGATGAAGAAGACGGTCTATTGATAAAGTATATGCTGATTGGGCCGATGTCGTGGTTGGGGCTCGTAGAGTTGGCTGAGAATGGGCATTACTTACGCAGGACGTTACTAGGGGGATGGCATGCTGGCTTGACGACTGCACCTACGGTGGAGCCACCAAAGGCTGCAGTACTCGAACCAGATTTTTGTGTAGTTGTACCCGATAAAAACAATATCTATGCTCGCTTTCAGTTGCATCGCATCGCTGATTGGAATGATGCCGCAACCGCCCAATTATCACCCGCTCGTGTCAAAAATGCCATCGCCCGCGGGATGAGTGTGCTAGAGTATATTGTTACGCTGGCAACAATTACTGCACAACCGGTCCCGGTAGACATCCAAACATTGGTACGTCGTTGGGGTGCGGAGGTAGAACAAATTATCTTGAGCAATGTGGTGATTCTGCATGCTAATGATGCGGCGACTATTTCCGACATTCAACATGATCGTCGCATTCATTTGCCACCACATGAAGTTATAGGCGGCACACGGATCGCGTTGCTCCCGAGTGATGCGATAGGAGTTGCAAGACGGTTACGCCACGCGGGATATCGCATCGACACCCATCAATTACGCCCTGGGCAATTTGATGAAGCGGAGCTTGCCATTATCGATGCTGCACTTGAACAAATGACTACCCAGCGTGAAGCGGCGGGTGCTATTCGCCGCCGCATCAACCAAATGCGTGCGCCGTCTGGTGATGGCAATGGGTGAACGACTCTATCGCACATCAGGGGTCATCATCAAACGCTTCGATGTCGGAGAGGCTGATCGCGTGCTGACAATTTTGACTCCGTTTGGTAAAATCAGCGCAAATGCGCGTGGGATTCGCAAAACCGCAAGCCGATTGGCCGGCCATCTTGAATTGTTGAGCTTTTGCCAATTGCAATTGGCTATTGGCAAAAGCCGTGATGTGGTAACCCAAAGTGTGGCCATTGAACGCTTTGAAGCGATTCAACAACGCCTGTATACAATGGCGGCTAGTTATTATTTGACTGAATTAACTGATAATTTTGTCACCGATTCAGATATCGCTTCACCTGCATTAACGCACCTGCTTGCGAGCCTCCACATGCTTTGTCAACCGTCTCAAACAGAGATGGTGATGCACTGGTATACCTTGCAATTGAGCGATGTTGCGGGATATCGTCCGCAGTTGTTTGATTGTGCCGTCTGTGGTTCGCGTTTGGACGAGCAAACAGATCGATGGAGCATTGCCCAAGGTGGTATGCTTTGTCCAGATTGCGTGCGCGCTGATCCTAAAGCCATTACCATTAGTTTGGCGCTGTTTAAATTATTGCGTTTTGTGCAGCGTGAGCCATTGGCAACTGTGGCGCAGACGGTGCAGCCGTTTGCACTCCATACCAGCGCATTTCAGCTATTGCAGCAGTGGGTAGTACAACATAGTGAACAACCGTTGCGATCGGCGGTGTTTTTTGATGATGTCCGACACAAAGAATATCAAGATACGGTGGAAATTGAGCATGGTCAGTGAGTCGGTCACAAACGAAGACCACCTTGACAACACGCGCTAAGGTGTGGATCTACCGAAGGTAGCCGATTATTTTGCTGAATTAAAATGCGAAGTGATGCTTCAATTGGGTGTGAAGGGGGCTGGTAAATAGTTTTGGCGTATTATTTAGTTTTTGAAATGAGATAAACGGATTGCGGGATAATCTGTAGGAAGCTGGTAGTGTTTTTAGTACAGTTAAAAAATACCATTATTGCGTGAAAGAAAGCAAATATTGTTTATAATGCATTTGCGCTTTCAACTAACATATTTGGCGTGCATCAAATTCGCAAACCCAACAATGGTGAAAATCCGCAGAACGGATTTTAACTCAACAGAGTGAATCCGAAGCGAATACGCTTCGACACGGCAAGGACAATACGAAATGGCACATCAACTCGAACAAATCCAACAAGCAGCGGTTGCAATTCAGGCACGTACGACTCTTGCCCCACGAGTCGGTGTTATCTTGGGATCTGGTCTCGGTGCATTAGCCGATGAACTTGAAAATGCAACTGTGATTCGATATGCCGACATCCCAGGATTCCCACAATCTACTGTACATGGGCATCGTGGTGAATTGGCCATTGGTTTAATGGGCGGAACACCAGTCGTTGTTATGCGTGGTCGCTTCCATTTTTATGAAGGATACGACATGCATCAGGTCACGTTACCGGTACGGGTGATGCAGGCACTTGGATGTCGCACATTGATTGCGACCAATGCTGCCGGCGGATTACGCCCAGAGTGGCCGGTAGGAGATTTGGTGTGCGTCACGGATCATATTTTTATGCCTGGAATGGCAGGAAATCATCCATTACGCGGTCCTAACGATGAGCGTTTAGGTTTGCGCTTCCCTGCGATGCTGGATGCCTATGATCCAGCATTGCGTGCATTGGCACACGAAGTTGCTGCCACACAAGGGACCACGTTGCGTGATGGAGTGTACATCATGCTTGCTGGACCATCATTCGAAACAAGTGCCGAGTTACGCATGTGCCAACGGCTCGGAGCTGATGTGGTTGGAATGTCGACGGCACCGGAAGCAATTGTTGCGCGCCACGGCGGGATGAATGTGCTCGCCATCTCGCTCGTCACCAATCAAGCCTTGCCTGACGGAAGCCCTGCCAATCATGAAGAAGTAATTGAAGCGGGAAATGCTGCTCGACCACGATTCGGGGCGCTTTTGACCGGTGTGGTGTCAAGACTCTAACGATTATGCGTGCGATGGTCACGATTTTTCAAATTCGAGATAAAGAACTCCCTCGCAGCACACATGGGTGTAGAGCGAGGGAGTATAGCCATTTGGCTGTTAAGGTGTCAAGAGGAGTGTTTCTTGGCTGACTTCCTCGACCCGGCTACGCATCCATGGCATTGGGTGATATTCGACATTGAGCCATGGTTTGATGAAATCGCTGTAATGCTGACTCAATGGATGCCCTGATTGACCGACAGGGTGGATACTCTTGCTCAGTTCCCAATCAGAGGGGTCACATATCAAGCGTACTGATGGACAAGAATACGCGTTTGTGCCCGTCGGAGTGGTAGTAATATCACCGAGGTTAACGGTGTCGCCGTTGCCGGCGAGTTCAAATACCCCTCGTTGAAACAAATTCCCTATTACCGGAATACTTCCTAACGCATGAGTGAAGGCAATTCTATGCCAAGCACCATATCGCCAGGCATTAAGGTTTGTCCCTAACCGTTTGCGTAGGACGGTAATCGTGCGTTGCCATGCGAGCGGGATGACATCATCCCAAGACCGTGTATCGCCGAACCAATCATTATCGTTTTGGATTGCTGCCGCCAAAATATTGGGCAACGAACGCTGCATGAATTCACGACCAGGACGAGAAGCAAATAATCCGATTCCCACAGTTGAATTCATCACATCACTCAATGGTGCAAACACCGTGATCTGGAGTTCATCGATGAATTGCACGGCGATGGTCGCAGGGATGCTATTGGTTGACAGCATCCCATCCCATGCCGAAATAAGTGCACGTGCTTGATTGGCGATGGCATCTCCGTCGGGGAATCGTCCTGCCAATGTTACTACTTCTAGTCCAGGAAGGCTACGGTGGTCACCATGGATTTGCGCAAAAGTGACTGCATCGTGTTTTTCGTGTTGATGTATTAATTGCGTGATGCGAGCGGCACGCCAGCCGCTGAGCCACTCACCTGCGATGGGAGGCTCATGATCATCAGGGATAATCTGATTGTTGGCAGTGGCAATGAATCCGGAGGCAGGGTCGAAGGTTGCGGGAAGTTGGGTGAATGGTACCATGCCGTTCCATTCGTATTCGCCACTCCAACCAGGTACAGGGACACGACCTGTGCCATTTGCGCGCAGGGGGATTGCACCAGCAAGTTGATAGCCGATATGGCCGTCGACATCTGCATAGACGAAATTCTGTGGGGGGACATCCCACTTCGATAATGCAGTGCGAAAAGTACCCCAATCTTGGGCACGATTGATATCAAGGATGGCATCAACTAATGTTGTAGCGGAATAGGCAGTCCAGCGGAGCGCCAAAGGTTGTTGTTCCCGCGAGCCATCGGTTTTGATGAGGGGAGTGATAATTGGTCCATGACGGGTTATCCGTACGGGTTCGATTAATGGCGCTCCACCGCGCACATTGATTGTTTCATAATGAAGCTCGGCTTTGAGCCAATCTCCTTGGTATTCGTAGCGTAATCCTGCCGGATCACTTGCGTCAAAGCGCTCTATATATAGGTCTTGCACGTCATTCATGCCATTGGTCACCCCCCAGGCAATGCGCTCATTGTGACCGATAATCACGCCGGGTACCCCTGCAAAACTTGCACCAGTCACGTGGTAATCGGGGGATTCGAGGTGGTTTTCATACCAAATTGAAGGCATTGTGATGCTAAGATGGGGGTCGTTGGCAAGCAAAGGCATTCCACTCGTGGTGCGGCTGCCAGCGACCACCCAGTTGTTACTGCCATTGTTTTCATTGTCGCCAATCCATGGGCGAGCTGCATCAGCCATGGTAAGTGCACTTTTACCGATATCATTCTGATATTGCATCCCAGCGGGCACAATTGTTGGTAAATCAGTTCGTTGGCGGGCTTCGTAGATTGCGGCTCGATTGACTCCGACTTTTGCAATCATCTGCGCACGGATTACTTCTTGTTGCCAATTCCCTGACAAATTAAGGGCCATCACTTTGCCCCACACCAAAACATCCTCTATCTTCCAGAGATCTGGTGTATGGCGGAGCAAACGAAACTCGGGTGGGAGTTTGCGGCGATTTTGGCTGATAAACGCATTTATACCGCTGACATAGGCTTCAAGTACGGCACGTGACTGCTCACTGAGGCTTTCGACATCATGTTGTGCTGACCGCCCGAGCCCAAGAATGCGCATGTAGCGGTCTGTTTCAAGGGTGCGAGTACCGATGATTTCTGATAATCGGCCAAACCCAAGCCGCCGTTGGGTTTCCATTTGCCATAAGCGATCTTGCGCATGCACAAACCCCTGGGCTACAAATAAATCGTGGTTAGTTTGGGCATAAATATGGGGCACTCCCCAGCGGTCTCGCAATACGTCGACGGGTTGTTGTAGTTGGCCAAGCGTTAATTTCCCTTTGGTTTGGGGGAGTGACTGGCGGAGTGTGGCAAAGGCTGCAACTCCGACCGCGCCTATAATTGCCCCCACAATCCCGATATTGCGTTTTGTTGTCATAATAGCTGCCTTTTCTAATCAAAACAGGACCATGCATCAGCGGTGAATTAAAATGCTATAGGGAATTAGCCATGGCGTTAAAGGCACGGATGCGCGCTATGAAATCACACAACATCAGGGCTGTTGCACCCCAAACACGATACTCATTAATCAAAAAATACGGGACTATTAATTGATCCGTCCCAAGTTGCCGTTCTTCAAAACAAAGTGCTTCGGTGGGTAAAATTGTCGTAATTGGTGCCATGAAAACTTCCGCAACCTCGTCTGGGTTCGGCGAAAATAAAGGCAACACATCGCACCATGCTACAACGGGAGTAACCAAGTGGTTGCTTCTCGGCACATAGATTGTATGCAACGTGCCTAATACGTGTACGACTGTAGCTGAAATGCCTAATTCTTCTTCAGCTTCGCGGAGAGCGGCCATCATCGGGGTTTCATTTTCATCAACTTTGCCACCTGGGAAGGCAATTTCGCCACCATGTTGGCGTAAATGTCCACCGCGGCGAGTCAGAATA
>CALQBW020000081.1 GCA_943328915.2 Singulisphaera sp. GP187
GCTCGAATGGGCCACCTTTGCGATTGGCGCCGTGATTTGTCTGCTCTGGATCCCCCTCGGTGAGAAATACGGCATCGGCCCTATCGCCAACACCATCATCGTGGCCTGGGCCATGGGCGTGGGGCGCTCGTTTATCCCACTACTCGACTCCCAACAATACGGCTTGAGCATCATTTATATATTGGTGGGGCTGAGCTGTATCGGCTTTGGGTCGGCATTCTACATTACGTGTGGGCTCGGTGCCGGCCCGCGCCAAGGGGTGATGGCCGCCCTGCACCGCATCACCGGCATCCGGGTATCACGCATCACCACCGCCATCGAAGTGGTGGTCTGTACCCTTGGCGTGGTGATGGGTGGCAAAATCGGCTTCGGCACCTTGGTGTTCGCCATATTGGTGGGCCAAGCAGTCGCCATCGCCTTTGGCGTGGTTGGTCGCCTCGGCGCAGTCACCGCCGTAGCAACGGTCGCTAGTGACGACGACAGTGTGGCGAGTAGCGCAGTCGACGGCTAGTTTTTTTACCGTGTAAACACGTCCATCCCCCCAATACCGCAGGCAATAGCCGTGGCAATGGGGGGATTCTGATGGAATACAGGATATATTTGCGATCCGGTCTGCGATATTAGAGACGTTGCTTGCGCTCGCGCTTACTCCCCCCGACCGTCGCCAAGGTCTGGCCGAGTTGCTCGACGCTGAGCAGATTATGTACCGGCAAAAAATCATCGATATAGGGCAACGCCGCCTGCATGCCTTGGGTCAAAGGTTGATAGCGGGCATTGCCCAGCAACGGATTGAGCCAAATCAAGCGGTGGCACGAACGTTGCAGGCGGGCCATTTCTTTGGACAACAAGGTCGGATCGCCGCGGTCCCAGCCGTCGCTAATAATCAACACCACCGGCCCACGCGACATCACCCGCCGCGACCATTTGACATTGAATTCGCGGATGGTATTACCGATGCGCGTGCCGCCCGACCAGTCCAACACTTGCTTGCTGACCAACGCGACTGCATCATCGACATCTTTGGAGCGCAACAAGCGCGTGACCCGCGTCAAGCGGGTGCCAAACACAAACGACTCGACCATGCCTACGCCGTCGTTGAGGGTATGCACAAACTGCAACAACATGCGACTATAGCGATCCATCGAGCCACTAATATCGCACAGCACTACGAGGGGGCGCTGGCGTTGGCGGGGACGACGGTAAGCCAAATGCACCGGCTCGCCCCCAAAGCGCAGGCTATCGCGGATAATCCGGCGCATGTCGACGCGACCGCGCTGTTTGGTGCGCTGGGTACGACGGGTGCGACGCATGGCAGGCCGCCAGCGCATATGGCGCATCATGACCCGCGCTTGTTGGACTTCGTCGTAACTAAAGCTGCCGAAATCGCGAGTCCGCAGGGTTTCGCTGGCGCTATACGCCAACGTCACCCCCACCTTGTGCTCTTCGCTGTCGCTCCCATCATCGTCGGGATTCTCCCCAGCCACGGGCTTTTTGCGGGGGATGCGCAACGGCCGTTGCGGGATGCGGATAACGGGGATGGCCATTTGAGCCGGGTCAAAGCCCGAAATCGGCCGGAAGTAAAAGCCAAAGGCGGCTTCGAACAGCGGCAAATCTTCGGGTTTGGTAATCAAGGTACAGCGGGCAGCATCGTGCAAGGCTTCGCGGTCGGTCAACGACACAAACGTCAACCCCTGGGCGAGGTCGATGAGTTGGCCGCTCCCCACCAGGATACCCATGCTGCGCAACAAATGGACAAATCCGACTAAATGGGCACTGATGTGACCGTCGCTCATAGTGAATTAACTCGGGCCAGCAAGGCTTTGACCGCCTCACCTTTGACTTGTTGCAAATCATCTTGGTACTTGAGGATGGCACCCAGGGTATCGTCGACGGTTTCGAGCGTCAAGGCGGTGGTGTTGAGTGCTACCAAGGCATTGGCCCAGTCGATGGTCTCGGCCACACCAGGGATTTTGAACAAATCGAGCCGGCGCAGTTCTTGGACAAAGACGACGATTTGGCGGGCCAAGGTTTGGTTGATGTTGGGCACGCGCGCCGCCAATATAATCAATTCTTTGTCGAGGGTGGGGTAATCAACCCAGTGGAACAAACAGCGGCGCTTGAGGGCGTCGTGGACCTCGCGGGTACGATTACTGGTGATAATAACAATCGGAGGGAATTTGGCTTTGATGGTGCCTAATTCGGGGATGGTAATTTGCCAGTCCGATAACAATTCCAACAAAAAGGCTTCGAATTCTTCGTCGGCACGGTCGAGCTCGTCGATCAACAGCACAGGGGCTTGGGTATGCCCGCCGTCGATGGCATGCAGCAAGGGGCGTTGGATGAGGAATTCGCGGGTAAAAATGTTGGCGGCTTGTTGGCTCCCTTGCGTTTCGGCCATGCGAATCTGCAATAACTGGCGGGGGTAGTTCCATTCATAGATTGCCGTCGAGGCATCGAGGCCTTCGTAGCATTGCAAGCGAATCAACTCGGTGCCGAGGATTGTGGTCAATGTTTTGGCGATTTCGGTTTTGCCGACGCCTGCTTCACCTTCGAGCAAAATAGGTTTGTGCAACTTGAGCGCCAAAAAAAGTGCCGTGGTCAACGAACGATCGGCGATATAGTTATGTTGAGCCAAGGCTTGTTGTAAATCATCTATGTGGTCAAATTGCATGGGAATGCTCCTCGTAAGCGATGTCAAAGGTATTGTAACAAATTCTGCGGGAGGATACCGCACCCCACGACATGTGTGCAACCGGATGGATGTGGGCAGACTCATTCACGTCCGCACTGTCAGTTTTTGCCAAAACCACTAAGACAACGGATTGCGTGCGGTAATGACGTGGTAAGCGGGTGTGGTGGTCACGCTGGTGACATCTGCAAAAAAAGTACTGAGGAGTGGGCGATAGGGCAAAAAGGCGTTCGCTACAAGCCAGAAGGCGCCCTGGGGGGCGAGGTGGCGGGCGGCGGTCGCCACAAAGGCTTGCACCATGGCGTCGTCGCGCTGCTTGCCGGCGTGAAAGGGTGGGTTGCTGACGATGACATCATATTGTTGGGTCCACGGCAGCCCATCGAGCACATCACCCCAGGCGATGCGCACCGTCGCACAATCGGCGAAGGTGCGGCGCAGGCTGGCCACGGCGTGGGCATCGACGTCGATGAGATCGACCGAGGCGGCGCCGGCATCGAGTGCCCAGCCCCCCAAAATCCCCGCCCCAGCCCCGAGATCAAGCACACGCTGGCCGGTTAGTGCCGGCAACTGCTGGCACAACAACGCACTGGCGGTATCGACGCGGTCGTGGGCAAAGACCCCTGCTTGGCTTACGTAGCGGCGACCGTGGAAGTCGATATGGGTCCACGTGCCCAAAGCGATGCCAGCCTGCGTAAACCAGGGCGGCGGGTTGGCGATGGATGCTGGTTTGATGGCGGTCACCATGCGCTGGTGATGCTTGGATTGTTCGTTGCAGCGCCCAAACAAGGCCTTGACATCGCTGGCGGCGATTTTGCCACCGGCGTCATTGGCGCCACAGGCGATGAGCACACCCCCCGGCGCTAAGGCCGGCCAGGCGTGACAGAGGCGCTGGCGCCAGGCTTCGCGGGTGGGGGGCACTTCGATGAGGATGGCCTGGTAGTGACCCGGCGCCAGCGTGGTGCTCTCCGATAGTACCGTCACTGACGGCGCTGACTGGGCCATACTGGCGGTCATACCGGCATGGCGGGTCAGCACGTCGATGTGCCGGTTGGGGAAGGCCAAGGCCGGTAAGCCAAAGGCCACATCGACACACAGCACGGGGTCTGGGTATTTGGCGCATTCGTGTGCCAGCCATAGCGCAGCCGGCGACACCATCAGTCCGCTAGGCAACCCAGGGCGGCGCTGATATGTCACGACGCGCCCCGCCACCGTGGTGGTCGAGGCGCGCCATTGGAAGGGGGACGGGGGCAGCGAGGTCACTGTTTGGGTTTCCCGAGTTCAATCGAGCGTTCAAAAGCCGCCCGCACGCCATCGCTGATGGCACTGCGCAAGCCGGCTTTTTCCATGGCGTTGAGCCCAGCCGCGGTGGTCCCTGCCGGCGAGGTGACATCGTTGCGGAGCTCGGCGGGGTGTTTGGGGCTGGCCATGGCGTAGCGCATCGAGCCGAGCAGGTTTTGTTCGGCCAGTTGTTTGGCCAAGGGCCGGGGCAAGCCAATCGCCACGCCGGCATCGATCATCGCTTCGAGGATCAGGAAGACGTAGCCGGGGCCACTGCCCGAAATGGCCGTGACATGGTTGATGTAGTGTTCGTCGTCGACATAGACGGCCTGGCCGAACGATTCGAGCACCTGTTGCGCCAAGGCTTTTTGGCTGGCGCTGACGGCCGGGGCAGCGGTCCACCCCGAAATCCCGGCGCCAATCATGGCGGGGGTGTTGGGCATGGCGCGCACCACGGCGGGGTGGGTGAGGCCGTCGCGCAGGGTAGTGATGGTGATGCCCGCCATAATCGACAAGACTACGGCGCCGGTGGGGATGATACCGTGCAATTCGGGCAACACGCCTGGCACCATTTGCGGTTTGATGGCAAACACCACCACATCGGCGTCGACCACGGCTTCGCCGTTGCTGGCCACCATGGTAATGCCGTATTGGGCATGCATGGCGCTGCGCCGTTCGGCGCGGGGCTCGGAGGCGGTGATATTGCTGGCAGGGATGCCGTTGTTGATGAGGCCACTAATCATGGCTTCACCCATCATGCCGGCACCTATCATGGCGATACGGGGATGCGTCATACTTATACCTCGATTCCCACAAAGTCACCCACGGCCGGGACGGGGAATTGTGTGCACCATTCGACGATTTCGTTACGCACTTGGGCAATCACGGTCTCGTTGTCGATGTTACTGAGCACGCGGTCGATCAAGCTAGCCACCACATCCATGTCGGCAGCCTGCATACCACGAGTGGTCATGGCGGCGGTACCAAAGCGAATTCCTGAGGTAATCATGGGGGAGCGTGGGTCATTGGGGATGACGTTTTTGTTTGCGGTAATGTGCGCGCGGTCGAGTACTTCTTCCGCTTGCTTACCGGTGACGTTTTTGTTAGTCAAATCAATCATCATCAGGTGGTTGTCGGTGCCATTTGACAACACGCGAAACCCACGTTGCATCAAGGCGGCAGCCAAGGCTTGGGCATTGCTGATGACGGTGGCGGCGTAGTCTTTGAAGTCAGGGCGCAGATTTTCGGCGAAGCCGACGGCCTTGGCGGCCACCACATGCATCAAGGCACCCCCTTGGGCGCCAGGGATGACCATTTTGTCGAGCACTTCCGACATCATCAAGGTGCGGCCACTTTTGGCAGCCTTTTGGCCGAAGGGATTCTCGAAATCTTGGCCCATCAAAATAATCCCGCCGCGGGGTCCGCGCAAGGTTTTGTGGGTGGTGGATGTCACCACGTGGGCATAGGGGATGGGGCTAGGTAGGTGCCCGGCGGCGATCAAACCGGCAGGGTGGGCAATGTCGGCGAACAAGTAGGCCCCCACTTTGTCAGCAATTTGGCGAAAAATCGCATAGTCAATGGCACGTGAATAGGCACTTGCGCCCACGGTAATCATTTTGGGGCGCTCGCGTTCAGCCATTTCGAGCACATGTTCGTAATCGATAAATCCCGTTTCGAGATCGATGCCGTACTGGACAAAATTATACATTTTGCCCGAAAAATTCACTGGCGAGCCGTGGGTCAAATGGCCACCATGGGCCAGATTCATGCCCAGCACTTTGTCGCCGGGGTTGAGGAAGGTGAAGTAGACGGCGGCATTGGCTTGGGTGCCGGAGTGGGGTTGCACGTTGGCATAGGCGGCACCAAAGACCGTTTTGACGCGATCGCGGGCGATGTTTTCGACTTGGTCGACCCATTCACAGCCACCGTAGTAGCGGTTGCCCGGGTAGCCTTCGGCATATTTATTGGTCAACACTGACCCTTGCGCCTCCATCACTGCGCGACTGGTGTAGTTTTCGCTGGCGATGAGCTCGAGGCCATCGCGCTGCCGGATGGCTTCGCCGACGATCAAACGAGCAATTGCGGGATCAGATTGCACAAGATGGTCTAGTGGTGACATGATGCTCCTCAACGGTAAAACAAGCTATACCCATTATATAACATATGAAATTGAAAATTGAAAATTGGAATGCAGAAAGCACGTGTGCCTCCGTGTGCGTCACCGCACATTGCGCAACGAACAACATTCACCGCCCCCCACGTCATTACATGGGCGCGCAGCGAACGGGCAATCTCCTTGGCACGCACGGAGATTCCACGCTACGATTCGGCATGGGATGACGCCCGGACAGCTCATTCCTCAAACACCCCGATTTGTTTGACTTCGAGTGCAAAGGGACCGAATTGACTGAACTCGATCAGCAGGCTGAGCGACTGGATGTTGCGGGGATCGAGGGCGGGGGCAACTATCACGCGCCCGAAGCGGGTCGGCACAAAGTCACGCCAGGCCAAGCGCACCGTCTGCCAGGTGTCGGCACTAGTCACAAATGTCGCCTGATAGATCGCCATACGCTGGTCGGTGCGCAGGTAGACGCCGTATTTTTTGCCGTCGCCGCGCACGTGTAATTGTATGCCGTCATACACCTGCAGATTGCGGGCCGGGGAAAAATCAGTCTGGACGGTAGCGAAGCCGCCGTTGTTTTCGGCGCGCACTACCCCTTGGAAGGTGGCACTGCCCGCGTCGCTGGCCACAAAGGTACTCTCACTAATGCCGCCCATCACATCGTCATTGCGGCTATACCAGGCACCTACTGCCGTTGCATCTGCAAAATTAATCATCTCAGGCTCCTGTACGCGACCACCATCGGGGATTGGACGTTGGGCACGCAAAAAGGCCTCGAGCGCCCCGGCCCCACCATTAATGATATACAGTAACGCGAGTGCCAGCACCACTATGATTCCTATGCGCATCGTCACTCCCTTCTCCTTACACACCTGTGAGTATTGTAGCCAGATTTGCATGAGGGAGGGGTGAGTGTGTCGGCGTCATGCAATGACGCTATGCGAAGGAGGAAGCATGAAGCTGGAAGTATGAAGTGAAGTTGGAAGTTACTCCCCCTACGTCATTGCATGGACGCGCGAGCGTCAGTGCAATCTCCCTGCGGTTGGCACAAGCCTCACTGGCGCGGGTGATCCTCGCCCCCCTACGTCATTGCATGGACGCAAGAGCGTCAGTGCAATCTCCGTGCGGTTGGGTTATCACCCGCGTGATTCGCTCAGTATTTAGCGCGATTTGGTAGAGGTGATTGATCGCTACGCCTAAATGCTGTCCAACAGTTCTTTGCGCTTGTGGTCGAATTCAGCGTCCGTTATCAGGCCACTGGCTTTCATTTTGAGGAGGGCGTTGATGCGATCGTCGAGTGAAGTCGCCGGAGCGGCTGTACTACTTTGTGCTGATACAGGCATAGTTGTCTGGGTGGCGTTGGCCGTTGCGGCGCGGATATCGTTGGCCAAAGCGGTTTCGTCAAATAACGTGACGGCTTTGCCTTCACGTGTGGCTGCTGAATACATGCGACCGAGATCAAGTGCTTGCTCGTGGAGTACGGGATTGGTGGGGTCGGCGCGGAGGGCGGTAAGGGCGTTGGTGTAGGCTTGCTGCTTTTGTTGTAGGAGTGATTTAGGTTTAAGGTTGTCCATCCTTCCCCAGCCAATTATTACTATCAACTCAAAAACTACAATTAACAAAATAGTAACGGCACAAAAAATTTCCATTACCAACCTCTTTCATTGATTGATTGGTGAATTACAAAAAATGCGTTACTCCACGTACAAATACCCTTGGAATATGTAATCATAATTCACCCACACCGGTTGGCGTGGCTGGGCTGGTATCGGAATGGCCTCTATTACTACAATTGCATAATTGGCGATGCGTTATATTTACGGTCACGACTGTGACGTTGAATATTCTATTTGTACTTTTGAGCTATTTCATCCATCAGGGATAGTGCAATTCTTGTATATTTCTCAGCCTTAGCTACTTCATTCTCTTCATAGGCTTTGATAGCCATACCAATTACTATATTTGCTTGGTTGTCACAAATATCACCTTCAAACATTTTGGTGTGTCTTGCTCGTGCTCGCGAAATCTCTCCTGCCTGTAAATCAGAAATGATGAGCGTAGCTTCCTGTAACCATGCGTTACAGGCTATTTTTGCTTGCTCACGATTTTCTGTCGGCTTTAGCTCGGGCGTGGCTGTGGGTAACTCAGGCACTGCTGTATCTACTGTTTCTGCCGTATCTGCTGAAGTATTACTATTAGTACGGTCGGTAGAAGCCGAATTGTTGTTCGTGCGAGGAGCAAAAATAATGATCGCAATCAAAATGATGATAATCATTTTCCATATCGGACTAATTGTCGTACTTTTAATTAAGCCATATAAACCAACAGGAAAAAAGAAAATAAACCAAAAAACGACCCAACCTTTTTTGTCAAACCATGGGGTCTTTTGTTCAATAGTCATATTAACTCCATCACTAAAGATTACTTAAATAATAGCATTAATACGTCACATCGTCAATATCACACATAAATTCCACGCTACGGGTGCCATAGCACTCAGCATGCAATGACGCCACGACGAAGGAGGAAGCGTGAAGGAGGAAGGATGAAGTGAATTCGGAAATCCGCCCACGTCATTGCTTGGGCGCACTATCGAACGTGGAATGACGCCACGATGTCGAAATCGTGACGGCCGCGCCCCCCCAACATCGATATGAAATGAAGCATATTAATTTGCACGATTATTATACTTGCGTTAAAGTGGTATTTAATTAAAAAATCAAATCTATGAGGTTCATATGACAATATCAACGCTTACGATGATTTGTCTAGCGAATTCAAACAAGCTAGGTGGCCGTTGTATCGCAGGAATCGAACTCAATGACCATTTAAAACCGATACAATGGATCCGGTTGATTGGTAATGACCATCCAAACGGGCTCACAGTTGATGATTATCGCTATCATAATTATCAGCGCCCCAACGTTTTCGATGTGGTAAGAGTACCAATTATTGAGCATCAACCGTCTTCATATCATGTGGAAAATTGGTTAATCAATACATCATATTACTGGGACAAACGTGGTGAGTGGGATGTATCGACGACAATTAAAAATTTATCTACCTATATCTACGATGGTCCATTGTGGGTGAATGGATATAGCTCGTCAACGGGCACAAACAATCGCATACCCGAGTCACTATTTGGGTCGCTGAAAAATTCATTGCAGATAATTCTTGCAGACGATGTTACACTATTTACACGTTCGGGTGTCGATGCGAATGGCACAGCGTACCGTCGGCTTGATGTGAATTTTGTATTAGGCAGACACGAATATATGCTACGCGTTACAGAGCCGCAAATGCGAAAGGAATATGCGAATAGTGATGATGGGTTGCATTCGTTTCCGTTGGGGCGTTGTCTCATGACAATTAGTCTCCGTGAGCCGTTTAATGGATTCGCATATAAATTAGCGGCACATATTGAACCGTTGACGTCTATGGAGTTTTCATCATGAGTGACTATATCGTATATACAATTGGTCATTCGAATATTTCGTTCGACAAATTCAGTACACTACTACAAACACATGACATTACGGCAATCGCTGATGTCCGTTCAACACCGTATAGCAAATTTACGCCTCAGTTTAATCGTGAAGCACTGCAAAAGAGTCTTCATGCAATTGGTATCACCTACGTATTCTTTGGTAAAGAGCTCGGTGCCCGTAGCGAAGATGCCACGTGCTATACCGATAACGGTCAAGTTATCTATAGCAGGTTACGGGAAACAGCGCTCTTTCAACAAGGTATAGAACGGGTCATTAATGGTGCCCAAAAATTCCGCTTGGCATTGCTCTGTGCCGAAAAAGAACCCTTTACCTGCCACCGGAGTATTTTGATCGGTCAAGCGTTAGCTGCAAACGATGTGGATGTGCGTCATATTCTGCATGACGGCCGTGTTGAGACACATGAACAAATGCTGCAACGCTTAATTGCGTATATGCATAAACAGCGCACTCCCGCACCAGCCGAGATGAAAGATATGTTCTCATCTAAAGAAACGGTAATTGAGACCACACAACGTGAACAAGCCCTACAAAAGATTGAACAACAAATTGCGTATATAAATCCTTTGTTCAATAAATATCAAGAGGAGCATATTCCGTGAATGTCTATACGATTGGATTTACGAAGAAAAACGCCAAGTATTTCTTTGAAACGCTTAAATCGTCGGGTGCAAAGCGGATTGTTGATGTACGCCTCAATAACGTGTCGCAGTTGGCCGGCTTTTCTAAACGAGATGATCTGGCCTACTTTTTGCGCGCAATCTGCCAGATGGAGTATGTGCATGTACCCATACTTGCGCCGACACAAGACATTCTTGATGCCTATAAAAAGAATAAAGGCGATTGGTCGGTGTATGAACGACAGTTTATGCAACTCATGCGGCAACGCGATATCGCTGGTGTCATAGATAAATCGATTATTGCTGATGGCTGTTTGTTGTGTAGCGAAGATACCCCCACACATTGTCACCGGCGACTCGTGCTCGAATACCTTGCATCTGCGTGGGGGCCAATGAATATCAGGAATTTGCAATAAGCGTTGTGAGGGGGCGCCACTCCGCGCACGCTGTGCTCACTGTGTGCTCGCCCCCCTACGTCATTGCATGGACGCGCGAGCGTCAGTGCAATCTCCGTGCGGTTGGGATAGACTTCGCTGGCGCGGGTGATTCTCCCACACTACGTCATTGCATTGCGCCGTAGGTGCAGTGCAATCTCCCTGTGGAGCGGTGTACCGTTGGGGGCACAGGTCTCCTCACCAACGTCATTGTGATTTCGCCGCAGGTACGGCTAAATATTATGTCATGTACGGAGATTCCACGTCCGTTACAAGTAACGGCCATGGAATGACGTTGGAGGGGTTGCAGGTAGCGGTCTCACGCCAACGTCATTGCATTGCGCCGCAGGTGCAGTGCAATCTCCCTGTGTAGCGGTGTGCCGCTGGGGGCACAGGTCTCCTCTGCAACGTCATTGGATTGCGCCGTAGGTATGGCAAACAATTGTGTCATGTGCGGAGATTACACGTCCGTTAAAAGTAACGGCCATGGA
>CALQBW020000082.1 GCA_943328915.2 Singulisphaera sp. GP187
GGATTCCTGTATCGCGGCGACGTTCGCGGTACACTTCACGTTGAGTATGTATTTCTTTGATGTGTTGTTCCAAGACAGTGATTCGTTTGTTTACCAAGCGGCGGTCTACTTCGAGCTGTGTTTCACCTGGGCCACGAAGCCCTACAACGCCGCCGGCAGAACCACCGCCACCACCTGCTTGACGTTCGAGGTGAGTCCATTGACGGCGCAAACGCGGTAGCAAGTATTTATATTGGGCCAGTTCGACCTGAATTCGACCATCGCGTGTACGCGCATGGCGGGCAAAAATATCGAGAATTATTGTTGTGCGATCAACAACACGTACATCGAGTGTTTCTTCGAGGTTGCGCGTTTGCCCAGGAGTAAGCTCTTCGTCGAAAATGACCAAATCAAAATCAAGTGATTCTTTAAGCGCGGCGATCTCTGCTACTTTCCCAGGTCCAATATAGTATTGGGCAAATGTGTGCTTCAGACGCTGTTGGATCTGTCCCACGACATCGATATCAGCGGTATCTGCGAGTAAAGCCAATTCTGCCAACGAATCTTCGGCTGACCATGCACTACGGCCACCCGTAAGTTCAGTACCGACGAGGTAGGCCTTTTCACGGGGTGGTTTGGTTGAATGAAGTTTCGTGCCACGCGTCGTTTCGGTAGAGCCGTATGTAACCTCTTTGGGGATTTCACTCAAAGTTGGGTGCCTCTAATCCATGTCTTTCGGCAACGATATAAAGTGGTCGCCGTTTCACTTCGTCGTAAATACGTCCGAGATATTCACCCATAATCCCTAGAAAAATGAGTTGAATTCCGCCAAGGAATAACACACTTACCAAAGTTGTAGCTTGTCCTGCAATCGCACTTCCGGTTAGACGCAAAATAATGGCGATGATGATTGCAACAATACTTAGCCCGGCAATCACAAACCCACTATATGTCGCAAGCTGTAGCGGTAAATATGAAAAACTAGTAATCGCATCAAGCGCAAAACGGATCATTTTGCGGAATGGATATTTGGTAATGCCTGCCTTGCGTGCATCGCGACGATAGGGGACACCGGTTTGTTTAAACCCTACCCAGACTGATAACCCACGCATAAAGCGATGATGTTCACGCATCGATTTCATCGCAACCACCACTCGCTGATCCATCAACCGAAAATCTCCGGTGTCGAGGGGCAAATTAATGTTTGTAATACGGCGTATTAATCGATAAAATAAGCTTGCGGTGGCACGTTTAAAGACTGTTTCGCCTTCCCGTCCTGAACGGACGCCGTAAATTACTTGATAGCCAGACAACCATTGTTTATACATATCAGCGATGACCTCTGGTGGGTCTTGTAGATCAGAATCGATGACTGCTACAGCTTTGCCAGTGGCGTGGTCAGTTCCCGCTGTGATGGCAATTTGATGACCAAAGTTCCTGGAAAAATGTAATACTTTGACTCGGGCATCTTGGGCATGTAATTGGTCCATTATTTGCCCAGAACTATCATGTGAACCGTCATTGACCAATATGATTTCAAATGGTACGTTGAGGGGTTCTATGGCGGCAACCATCCGTCGATAAAACTCCGGGAGGAGCAGTTCTTCATCGTAAACAGGCGCTACTATTGAAATTGTAGGTTGGGTAGCCATTTAATTTCCTTTTTGACGGTTAATTCTACTTCAATTTCAGATATTTGGGCGTTTACTAAAGGCATTGTAACATACGCTTACGGTGAAGAAAGTGTTGAAAATCCGGTGATATCATAAAAAATGAGGAGTATTTCACCGTTATCATGATATGCACGAATTTCTTTGCCACCCGGGAATTGTTGCCTGATATACGATAACTCGGCTACCCGATCTGGACTAAAAACAAAACTATTCATTGGTGCATCGAGAATCCAAGTTGGAGGTGCGATTAGTGGTGGATAGACATCGTTTCCGCTGACTTGTGGTGCTTGCAAGGTTATAAGTGCACTTTGATCATATCTCAGCATCGGTTGCGTAAATAAATACACTTTAGCACCATCAGGAAAATTTTGGATATGTCTACTCACCTGGGCGGCACTTTGATCTGCGAGTGAATCATTTCGCTGACTATAATGTTGAAAGTATGAATACCCGTCATATCCAGCTAATGCAATGGCTGCCACTATATTCAACGCATGGATGATTATTGGCGGAATGCTCCAGTCACTTTGGATCCATTCCAAGCGAAACCATTTCCCTGATTCGGCTAGTCCAATGCCAATCACAATCGCAATGAAAGGCGTAATAAAAACCAACCTTTGGGCGGCAGGAGTGTCGATGGTTAGAGCTGTTACGGTAATTGCACTCGATAAACCAATAAATATTAGCCAATATCGTGGGTCGCGATATTCGCGAAGCATCAATAATAATCCAATTATGAATAATACGGCACTTGGCACCATCAAGAGCGGACTGCCGGTGTCGTAGCCATCACGGAGCGGTACGACTACGAACCCTGCCGCGGCATCGCGGAATTGTAACAAAAGTTGGATCCATAGTGGCTGCTTGGTTGATTCTGCAATCAATCCAATCCAATCCAACGTATTTCCTTTTGCAATGGAAAAAATACTTAGCCGCATCATCGCCGCGGAGAGATAATCCCAATGACTTGCGATGTTCCACCACATTGGTAATGCTATTAATAATCCAACGCACCACATTAATGTGAGTTGGGGTAATCGATTCTGGATTAATTCCCAGTTTTGAATTGCCACCAGCAGCAACCACAAGGCGAAAATTACTGGGATGATTTTACCAGTGTGGTAAGAATATTGACATATTCCCAGTGCGATTCCGGCGCATACATAAAACCTTCGTTTACCCGTTTCCCAGCCGAAAGCCAGCATCGCAAGGACGCAACTCAGCAGTAAACTATCAGATAAGTACGCAAGTCCAGTCCGGCTGAATTCGAGGTGTACCCCCATTGCCAAAAGGGCTAACGCCGTCAACCACGCTGTGCGACGATCGAAAAATAACCGTGTGGCAAAATAGAGCATCACAATTGTGCCTGCGCCCATTAATGTCGAAATGATGCGGCCACCAACTAAATTGGTGCCAAAAATCCGCATACTCGCGCCTTGTAAGATGCTAAATAATTGAGGAGTATCCCCGAGCCCTATGGCAATAGGATTATTAAACCCCCCAGCTAACGTATGCAGTGCTTCAAGGCTATAACTTGCTTCTATGTTGCTCGCGACCGGAATTTGTTCGATCGCATACAACCGCACTGCCAGCGCTGCGATTGCCAAAAGTACCACTCCAAGTATTTCTAGCGGAGCAAGGGTTGTGACGTTTTCACCATTAATATGCCTAGGAACCCAAATGATGGTCATCACAATTATTATGCCAACGGCGGCAACCCCTGCACAAAGTCCTGACCAGAAGCCTGCGATGATAAGCTCTGTTCCCCAAGTTCTCATGGCGATAAGCCAATATGTGCTCGTTAAGACCGTTAATCCAGCAAAGAAAGGAGCCGGTGCGTTTTGGAGGATTTGCCGTGCGAGGTAAGCACTGCCGGCACTGGCAAATAACGTTATTATTTGTATATCCCAGACGAAACCATGTTTATATCCATTATAAAAAACCAAAATTGGGGTGAATGTAGCGACAAGACTCAGCCAGCTCATGACAAATTTGCTCAACACGTCATCGCGGTCAAAACGTTGGAAAAGCCAATTTTTCCGTTGTGAATAAGCAAATCCCATTGTATTCCCTTTTATTATGAACCTTCACATTATACCAAACTGCAAAAGCAAATCACGGTTGTTCGATTTGATTTTTGTGGCGTAATGTCACATTCGCAGCAAGGATAAGCAAAATGGTTTCGCCTACATTCCACCAAAAATGGACATCAAGCCGCACTGCGGTGGTAAATCCCGGAAAACGGCAGATAAATGTATCCCGGGTTAATTCGCTCGTCGCCAGCCAGCCATCTCGTCCGAAAAAACCAGGCAATCCTTGGGCAGATACATCTGGCACTCCGAGGGCAGCCAATTCTTGGAGTGCTTGGACATAGCGCCACATGAGGTAAGTGTGTTCAGCAGTATGTGCAATTGTCCAGGCAATCATTAACCATGCAAACGGATTGCGTAATCCACCAAATACCAAAATCACCATAATGGTCAATACAATCCAATTCCAACCAAAATGAACCCATTCTGCGTTGGCTGCCGAAATAATGCCGCTTGCGAGAAAAAACGGCCATCGCAGGATGTGATATTGCACCCATTGCACTAAATGTTCTACCCCGTGGAAGCTTTGTGCAGCAATAAGTGTCGTCAAAGTGGCACTCCACCAACCGTGTTTTGTGTAAATATCGATTACATGACGGCTAAATGCAGGCAACAATCCCGCGATGACACAAGCGGCTTGTACCCAGGCTGGGTATTTGTAGCTCAATGCCAAAAAACCAAATAGCCCGCCGACTATTACTCCAATGATTACCAATATCCATTCTTGGCGCAAGTCATATATCGTGAGCAACCGCATTGGGTAAATTTTCCCTTGAGGGGAAGTGAGTTGCATCCGCTTGATTTTGAACAGTTGATTAAAATATTCGATGATAATTTCGATAAATGTACTATTCATTGCTTACTCCGTTCGGGTGATTGTGGTGAGCGTATTGCCCGGGATATTGTCAATATGTGATATTGATCCATCTGGCCAAGTAATGGTGACCATATTCACACTGGTCGCACTTCCAATTCCAAAATGAATTGTTGAGCTTTCGCCGGAAAGGTACCCTGAAGCTTCGCGAACATCACGCATCATATGTAGACCACCTGCCGTCAGGCGTACGGTAGCACCGATAGCGGTATGGTTTGATTTATCTGGTTGAATTAAGCGTATCTCGATACTATTCCCTGCGCATCGTTGGTTTTCATATATGGCGGCATGTCCGTCCATCGGATTTACCACTACATCCAAACGACCATCATTATTGAGATCCACCATGGTCATGGCTCGGCCACTGCCACTATCGCTCAATCCCCAATCGGCTCGGGTGAATTTTTTACCGGCGTTATTGACAAACAGCATGTCAGGTTCATCAATTTGGTTTTTTGGCAAATAACCGAGTAAATCTTTTGCAACCATTCCATTAACGATGTACAAATCTTGCCATCCATCGTTATCGAGGTCACCGAATTTGCCTGACCAACTCCACCCACTTGCATCTATTTGCAAATTATAGGCTTGATCTTGCCATTGACCATCTTGCCAAACTTGGAACGTGTTTTCGGGGTATTGTGGATCATCCGCAGTTAATGGACGTGAAAGTTTCTTCATTGCTGGAAGCCAATCAGCCATCGTTTTGACATCCTGATTATAGGGCTTCATATCGGTCGCAAAAATCGTATTCGTGCCAGAATTAAATACATCTGCTACATCGAGGCTCATGGTATTTTCGGTGGTTTGGCTGAACGGTTCAACACTCTGCCAACCCGTTGGTGAAGCCAGCCAAGCCATATCACGACGATTGAAGTCATTCCCGATCAAGATGTCGCTAATTCCATCGTGGTTGATATCTGGGAATGCAATTGCCAATGCGTCTGCATGACTATTGAGGCGTTCTGGTCGGTATCCTGCCCCATCACGATAATAGATGAATACACCGCCACCACCACGTTCATTAAAAATTAAACCTTGGTGTTGGAGCTGTTCGGTATCGTAGGTGCCAAATACCACATCGAGTTTACCGTCGCCATTGAGGTCATGCCAATTCATTGAATAAAACGGAGAATAGACATCTGGCATTTCGTGGAATATAAGTTCACCATTTTTGAAATCGCCAATCAATGGTCGGCGAAATCGCTGGGTTGCAACTACTTCTGGCTTGCCATCCCCATCGGTATCAACAATTGCCAGCGCACGTATGTCTTTTACGTCGGTGGTGATTGGCGTGAAGTGCATCTGGCCATTATTGAGGTAAAGGGTTGCAGTACCGGCAATATTCCCAAAAATAATATCTTCGAACCCATCACCATTGAGATCCCCGACGGCGAGGCCACTTCCATTGCTCGCATAAACATAGGTGCCGGCGGAATCGCCAGTGGTGGTATGTGGCAGTTCATGGCGAACAAATGTGGTGCCACAGCTGGTCTCCGGAATGGCAAAGGGCAATTGGGCTATCTTGGTTGCAATGAAAGCGACTGGGGTGGAGGGAATTATAGTTTGCGCACCACTACATGCAATGAGCAATAGTGATGCGCAAATTACCGCCGGAATTAGTTTTTGGTGTGCCATAAAAGTTATTTTACTGCACCTGCGGTTAAGCCGGACATAAATTGACGTGATGCTGAAACGAATACTGTCAAAATTGGGACAATGGCTATACTTGAGCCGAGGATTTGTACGCCGATTTCGGTTCCACGTAGAGAGCGTAAAGTACTCAACGCAACTGGTAATGTATAGGTCATTTGGTCTTTGAGAATCAAAAGAGGGAATTGGAATTCGTTCCATTTACCCATGAAGGTCAAAATTGCCAACGCGCCTAATGCCGGGGCTATTACGGGCAAAATAATTGCCCAAAATATCCGAAATTCTTTGGCACCGTCAATCCGGGCTGCGTCCATCATTTCGTTGGGGATTGCACTTTCGATGTATTGACGCATCCAAAAAATCCCAAATGCATTTGCCATTCCAGGCACAATCAAGGGATACCACGTCTCAATCCAGTGTAATGCCCGCATAACGATAAATGAAGGAATTAACCCAAGTGCGCCGGGAACCATCAGGGTTGCTAACAAAAAGGTAAACATGCCTTCTCGACCGGGGAAGCGGAATTTGGCAAAACCATATCCTGCCAAAGAACAAAAGAACAACACCGCAATTGTATGGACTGAGGCAATTGCCACGCTATTATAGACCGATGTCCAAAAATACGGCAAGCTGCCTTGCTCGAGGAGTTGGTTGTAGTTTTGCATCAACGCGCTGCCAAACCAAATCGGAGGTGGGATACGCAAAATATCAACGGTTCGATACGTCGCCGTAACCAGCATGTAGTAAAAGGGAAACGCAGATGCCAAGGCGAATACCGCAAGGAATGTGTAGAGAAATGTCATCACTACGGGTCCGGCAAATCGATCGCGACCGCGCCGGTTACGAGTTATTGTTGTTGTCGCCATTGTTTAATCCTCTGTCAAATTCCGACCGTTGGCACGGTTATAGAGATACGAAAACGTGACGATAATAAAGAACAAGATGAACGACATCGCTGACGCATACCCAAACCCGCTCTTTGAACCTGTGTTGTATTTGAAGGCCGACCAGTAGAGCTGCATCATGGCAGTTAAACCCGCATGGTCAGTGCCACCAGGCGCTGATGATTGCGTGCCACCTGCAAGCATGACGGGAATGTCAAAGTTCTGCATGGCGCCAATAATTGATGTGACTACTTGGAACAAAATCACCGGCCGCATCAACGGCATGGTAATCTTCCAAAACACATCATTAGTGTCTGCGCCATCGACGCGAGCTGCTTCGTACAATTCTGGATTGATTGACTGCAACCCCGCCAAAAAAATAATCATCGAATAGCCAGTCCATTGCCAGACCGTTACCATTATGATAGAAGGCTTAAGCCAAAATGCTGAACCAAGCCAGTCAATTTTTTCGACACCAAAAAAAGAAAGAAAGAAATTAAACATCCCATATTGGAGACCAAATAATGACGAAAACAAAATACCTACGGCGACAGCCGATGCGACAAATGGCATGAAATAGGCAGCTCGAAAAAAATCTTTGAAGCGAATATAGCCACTATTGATGATGAATGCCAAAATCATGGCAAGCAGTAATTGCGGTATCGTCGCACCAACAAACAACCAGACAGTATTGGAAATTGCTTGCCACCAAATATCGTCTACGGTAAAAAGTTTGATGTAGTTAAGAAACCCTACCCACTTCATTGGCGAAATGCCATCCCATTGATGTAATGATAACCACATACCATAGACTAATGGGAACAAGCCAAATATTGAGTAAAGAAAGAAGAACGGGGCGACAAAAACATATGCCCAAACATTACGTTTGGCTTCTTTGCGCCTGGTACGCCGATCTTGTGCCTTTTGTTCGGCAACAGTAAAGGTCGTTGTAGCCATGTGCACCTCATTTAGTTTAGGGTTAGGGGATATTTTTTATAGGATGGGAGAGGCTCTTGCGAGCCTCTCCCATGAGCAAAACCAGGATTAATTGGTTGAGCCTTCGATGGCCTTGATGGCTGCAGCTTCGGCATCCTTCATGGCTTGAACTGGATCTTTGCCTTCCTTCATTACCTTGGCCATTTCGGCGTTGACAATGTCGTCGGCTTGGAGGTCGTACGGGCTACGTGAGATTGATGCGACGTTGTCGGCAATATCGCCCCACACGCGGAAGGTGCGCTGACCACCGAAGAAGTCCTGTGGTGCATCATACAACGGATCAGCCCATGCTGGCTTGTATGCTGGGAAGACACCGGTTGGCGTGAACATTGCGTTCTGGCCTTCGGCGCTACAGCAGGCCCAAGTCAAGAAGTCCCAAGCCATTTCTGGGTTCTTGCTTTGTTCTGGGATTGCACAGAACGAACCGCCCCAATTGTAACTGGCTTCTGGAGCCGGTACCACACGCCATTTACCAATGGTTTGTGGTTGGTCCTTGGTCAAACCACCTTGCATCCAACAGGCGATAACCATGCCGGCGAAGGCATCGTTCTTGACGCCAGCAGCCCAGTCAGCGCCCCACCAACCGATGTTGGCGTCGAGCTCTTGCTTGCGGTAGTCGGCAGCCAATTGAGCTGGGCGGGTGGCTTTTTCTTCGATCATGAGCTTCATGCCTTCGAAGTAGCCTTCGCCGCCTTGGCGCAATGCACCACCATAAACGTCGGTGGCTGCGTCAGCAACCATCTTGACCTTGCCGCCGCTCTTTTCTTTGACTTGTTGTGATAATGCAAAGAAATCTTCCCACTTCTTGCCCTTGGTGTGTGAAATCAATGCTTCGACTTCTTCGGGCTTGCTGGGAAGACCCAACTTTTCCATGATGTCGGCGCGGTACCATACGCCGGCAGGACCGATGTCCCATGGCATGGCGACCAAACGACCGTCAGTGGTTGAACCTTGGGTCCACTTGTACTTCACCATGTCTTTTTCGTATTTGCCGCCGTCGAATGGAGCTGACTTGAGGTCAGCCAACCCACCCTTGGCAGTGAACCCACCAATACGACCGATTTCGAGTGACGCAATGTCAGGAGCGCCGGTGCCTGAAGCGAATGAGGTGAGCAACTTGTCGTGTGAGTCAGCAAAAGGAGTGTTGACAAACTTGACAGTGGCGCCCCGGTTCAACTTGTTGTAGGCGTCGGCCCAAATTTGACCGTTGCCATCCCACCACCAGAAGGTGAGTTCGACGTTGGCCTTCTTGCCTTCTTCTGGAGCCTTGGTGGCTTCAGTGCCTGCTGCGGCGTCTTCACTCTTCTTTGCTCCGCATGCTGCGAGCACACCAGCTACGCTTGCTGCGCCGAGACCGGCAGCTGCAAATCGTAAAAACCGGCGACGTGAGAGAGCCTTGTCATTAGTGGACATGGATTAATCCTCCTACATTGGAAGAAACAACGCTACCGCGTTGCCGGTATGGTCGTTACCACACCTACTATTCATCTGTCACTTACTTTTGGCTACCGCATGGTTTGCTCAAAAAAACACTAAGGTTGGTGCTTTTCGAAATCAAAGTAATTAGTAACGCAAAGTCAAGTGATATCAGGATTATACGCTATTTTTTTTATTTGTCAAAACAATTTTTAATTTGGTTCTTTTGCCATTTGTCACGATGTTGTTGTTTTAATTTTTATATAGTTTTTGGTTTTGACCTATATTACAGGTTATTTATACGAGTAAATATTGGATTATCTTCAAATTATTTGGAATCATTACAATAACATAATCTTCGGTAAATTTTCAGAATTCTACTTGTAAATTTTGTTAAAAAAATTACTGTGCTAAATCAATTTTTGTCAGGATGTTAATAAATTGTTCTTGATTGAAAAGTGCGTTACGTACTATCGTTGTTATTTTTTGTTGGGAGGCAAATCGTTGTGCATTATGCGGTTGATCGTGTATTTTTGCTGCTGCATTTGTCCATAATTTACCGATATGTTGTCCACCTGCAAATGGGTCCGTGCGGAGAAATCTCCCATCATTATACGTGCTCATCAGTGCAGGTATAGTATTATTGGCGTCACTCAGCCGCAACTGTAGATCCACATTATGTGCAAGTGCCAAGGCCAATTGCCAGGCAATATCGAATTGGTTGCTATGCTCAGGGATAGCAATACCAAGCCCTGGTGCGGGGATCCATCCTCCGGGAGGCGATATAAGTCGCCACGGGGATTCATCGTTACGGACTGTGCGATCTAATGCACCCTGCAACCAGCTCCCACCCATCACCATCGTAATCTGATCACGCTGTAATAAATCAAACCATCGGCCACTCGCACGCGGTGCATTCGCTGTGTATCCACGCTGATAGAAGGCCATGGCGATAGTGAGACTTTCACGATACTGTTCGCTCAATTGAGGATTAGATGTGGGTTGGGCAAGTAATTGATATTGCATCGGGACAAAAATATCGTCAATAATATCGGCCATAATTGTAACATTTGGAGCATTCGTATAGAGGGTATCACAAAACGCCAAAAAAGTATCCCAGTTTTCGCCAATCGCTTCGGATACATTGTCAGGGCGGCTGACTTGGCCAGAGTGACGCAGTAAATCGCTCCGATACCACAATCCGTATGGATTAACAGTGAGCGGTAACGCAAATAATTGTTTATTTTGGTCGTTACATTGCTCGATACTTACCGGTGCCATGTCTGTTTGAAATTGGTTAAATTGTGGGAGAAGGCGAAATACGCCGGGGCTTTGGAGGGCGCTGAGGGTAGCACAATCGGCAATAACTGCATCGGGGAGCGCTTCGTAACCTGCAATGGCAGCACGAAACCGTGCATAGAGTTCGTTTGCAGCAACGGCTATTCGGTTAAGTTCTACGCGCGGGTTTAAGCCCCTCCAGTGTGCAAGAGGAGCATCGATGTAGTTTTGCGGTGTCCAAACGAC
>CALQBW020000083.1 GCA_943328915.2 Singulisphaera sp. GP187
AAATAGTCGGGCATTGGGCAGTAGTCGGGCCGGCAGTAGTGACCTTGATAGCGACAAGGATGGCTTGGCTGATAGTGAAGAACAACTCCGGGGCACCAACATTAATTTGGCTGATACTGATGGTGATGGGCTCAACGATTATGACGAAGTCAAATTAGGCACCAATCCTCTGCGTGCAGATAGCGATAACGATGGACTCAATGACTTTGCCGAAGTGCAATTGGGAACCAAACCAGGGAGTGCTGATAGCGATCTCGATGGCTTGAGTGATTGGGTGGAAGTGACGAAATTCACCCAATATGCAGGGTCAAGCAATAAATTCTATACCAACCCACTCAGCGCAGATACCAATCACGATGGCACGAACGATCTCGTTGAATGTCCACAAAAACTCATCACTGCCAACGAAACGTGTACCGATACCAATCGTGATGGGGTGCCCGATTTTCTTTCGTTTGATAATGACGGTGACAAAGTCCCTGACAACTATGATTTGTCGCTCAACGACACGAGTAGTGGCACTTATAGCAACGCCAAACCATTCACCTACAAAATCCAGAATAGCACGAGTAGTATCAAACCACTCACCGTCGACATGCAAATTCGACCGAGCAACGATGCGCTGCTCTATGCCAACAATGCTATTTATGATTGGCCGAGTAACGATAGTGATGGCCAAGTCACGCGGGTACGCAACAGCACCTTCCAATCGAGTAGTGTGTTTAATGCCACTGATTCCACGGCCAGCAACGGTGACGTTAAAGTGACTGCCATGCTCGAAATCCGCATCCCGGTGAGTAGTGGTCAATACGGCAATTTACCGGTCACCGCATGTCAGAGCAGTACCAACGAAGTAAAGCTCAACAGTGCCGACGCAAATTCGTGTATCGACAGCACCAAGACTCGCCCCTACGGCATGAGCATCGGCTGGAGCCGGGACGAACAAGGCAATACCAAGAGCAACGAAATCAGCGTGAGTCTACCGCTCAACCCCGATTATGATCAGAGCGGCACGATTGTCGCCTATAGCACCAAAATGTATTACATGACCAGCGCTCAACCGTGGGTCAACGATCATCAAGTACGCCTGCAGTGGATTATTTCTTCCATCCAAGATAGTTGCCCTGCCAGCAAGCCCGACTGCACCACAAGTGAGCGCATCGAGTATAGTTCGTTGCTGCAAAGCTACTACAGCGACTGGTCGTTGATAGGCATGCAAGCAACTGAGAATCTAGGAGTCAAGGCCAGCCTAATCTATGAAGATATCACCAAAGCAGATATTACCGATAATGGCAAGCGCCGCTTGGCAATAACCCAAGACGCCAACTTCCTCAAAAGTAATTTCGTGAATCTGCCGTTTTTGCAAATCGACGGTAACGACAACGACAAATCAATCGCAGTATTGTTTGACAACACCAAAAACAGTGCGGCGGCTGTTTCTACGACGAGTTATGGACTGAACAAAAATGCCACGCGGGTGTCGAGTTTCAACTATCCCACCATGCTCGACATGGTTGCCATCAACTCTACCGAAATTCCCAAGGTGCTCAATAATTCGCTCTGTCGCAAAAATGGCAAGGCCGATGATTGTGCCGAAAAAACCACTTTGCGCACCGGTTGCGAAAACAACACCAGCGTCGCTTGTCGCCCTGCCATCATTATCGCCACCGAAACAAATGAACGCTCGGCGGGATTGTCATTTAGTACCAATAGTATTAACTTTCAAAATCAGGAAGTCATTACGTCACGTACTGCCAACGGGATCATCTATGGGATTAACGCAGGACAATGGGTGGCATTGACGAGCAATAACGACATGTCGACCGAGATGGCAGCGATTCAACAACAATTTATCAAACCCACTACCCCAACGGCACTTACTGACCAAGAATGGAATACGTTCAATCAATCGTTGCTCTTCTCGAGTATGGCATTATTCGGTCAACCCCAAGCCCGCGGCTATCAGCAGAGCCAGATTCCCAACGTGCTCTTGGGTATTAGCAAGGGGATTTTTAACGCAACGGCCAAAACAACTTGGGGTGATGAAGTTGCAGATGTGTATGCCATCTATGCAACTGTTGTCAACACCAGATTTACGAAATTGCGCACCGCATCATCAACTATTCAATCAAACACAACCACGCAGTTAAATTCTACAGTAAGTGCCACAGAACTCTCATCAGAAGTTATCGATGACATATCAGGAATTTTTGATGACCTCAGTGGGGTGAGTGCAAAAAACAAACTTTCCCTAATGTTTGCGGCACTTTCGATTGCAAATACGCTCTTTAGTATGGGTACCACCTTTGACAAAAGCGGGAGGATTAGCCCTGAAGTCCAATCACTTGTTATCAATACAATCACCCTGACCGCATCGATATATTCACTTGTCAAAGAATCAATGGATGTTGCCAAGGCACTCAAAGCAGTCAATGGAGTGATGAGCAAAGCGGTAGAAGCCGCTAAAGTCGCAAAATCGGTCGCCGTCGCTGGCAAATTTGCCAAATTCATGAAAGTCCTTGGTCCAGTCATGATTGCGATTGCGATTGCTGCCACGTGGGCGGTGGGCATCATGACCGCCATGAATGCAGAATACGGCTGGCAAAAAGGGAACGCCATCGCCAGTATGATTGGTCAAACCATTGCGATTTTGTTTGTATTGGCACTCACATCGATTCCCGTAATTGGACAATTGATTGGGGCGGTAATTGCGGTGCTCGATGCCATCGCCGCCATTGCCTGTGCACAGCTCAGTGAAAAACAACAACGGAGCACGGCGGGGAAGTGGTTATGTGGTGGAATCAGCGGTGTGCTCGCTAACCTGTTTACCCCGTATGCATCAAACATCGTCGTAGACCCAGATGATCCTTGGTCACGCTACATGAAGGTCGCAGGCACTGAACCCAAAATCAGCACACCAATCGATGGCTTCCGGGTGGGGAATGGGATGGTTAATGGCCTCAAGGTGACCGACTATATTGAACGGATGCCCTTCCCATCGACTTGGATGGCATTACCGTGGTTTTGGCAATGGAAAAAACAAGATACCCGCGATGCTTCATTTAGCTATGCCCTCGGGTCCGACCAAAAAGACATGAGCTATAGTATTGCTACAGGCGGACAATTAGGCCAATGGCAGGGAAATGCGGCTTGCGATATGACCTTGCCCAGCTGTGACTATTATGTTGATGGCGAAAAAACCTATACCTGGCGCAAATCAATGACGGTCAACTACACCTCGCCATTTACTCGGCCCGGGATCAATGTAACCATGACCGATTTATGGCTCTCTACCGCCTTCAAGGTGCCCCAACAAACCTGTATTGCAGTGCCTATTTTTGTGCCCTTCCCCATCCCGATTCCCATCTGTTGGATAGAGACCCATACCGGCAACCCAAAATACATCAACATCAATGAAGACAGCAAAATCAAATATGATATTTTGCCGATAACCATCGATGAATTTGTCAGCTTACGCGCCAAAGGCAACGGCTTTACGTTTGGCTGGTCAACGGATAGTGACACCCCCTCATTTCCGGTGTTCGTTGATGCAGATAACGATGGACTTACTGTCGCCCAAGAAGTCAAAAACAATACCCGGGACGGGAGCGCTGATAGCGATGGTGATGGCATCAGCGATAATCGTGAAGTTGGTCTCGGCACTCTCGGCAATAACGCAGACAGCGACAACGATGGGCTCAGCGATGCCGAAGAAATCCAATTTGGCACAAACCCGTTGAAACCCGATACCGACGGTGATGGACTCATCGACGGTGAAGAAATTGTCCGTGTTGACCCCAAAACCCGTTTATTGACCGGCGGTTGGGAAGTCACCTACGCCATCGTCAATAACGTCCCACAGAACACGTGGATTAGCTCGGATCCACTCAGCGCCGATAGTGACCAAGATGGCATCATGGATTTACGCGAAAAAATTGTCGGCTGGAGTCCCTACGGCAAAAATAGCGGTGAAATTTTGGCGGTCAATGGCACGGTGCGCGAAGCGCTGCTACCATTGCTCCAAACCGGATTCGAAACTCAAGGCAATAATAGCTTTACCAGTAGTGGGGTGGCCTCTACCAATGTCCGTTGTGTGACGACCTGCCCTAGCCTGATTGCCAGCGCTAGCGATCGCCCAAACAATCCATCATTACTGCTCAATGGCGCCCAATCGCTTGACCTGGGTAATGGCATACAGTCAACATTTAACAGCCAATTTACCTTGGCTACATGGCTCAAACCGACCAATAATGCACTCCAGACTATTTTCAGCCAATCAGGTTTATTGGGGATTTTCCGCACCGCTACCGGCAACATTCGGGTGCGACTTTTTACAAATCAAACTGTTTGGGATTGGACTTCACCGGCGACTCTACCCCTCAATAGCTGGAGCCACCTGGCCGCCACCTTTGGCAACAAGACAGTGGTGATTTATGTCAACGGTGTAGAAGTGAGTCGTGTGGATGCGCCAGACCGGCTGACTGATTCTGATACGAAAAGCAACAATTTACTGGTGGGACCGGCAATTAGCGCGATGAGTAGCGCTTATACCGGGGGATTAGATGACCTCGCCATCTTCCAAGTGGCGTTGCGGGCCGGTGAAGTTCAACAGCTCCACACAGGGGCACTGCCCAATAGTAGCGACCTCATCGTGCGCCCTGGAGATCGCATCGTCTATAGCATTAACGAAACCAACAAATTATTGGGGCGGAGCATGCAAGGATTCACCTCCGTCACTGGTACCTCCACATTGAACGGATTTACGACGACCAATGTCGTCCCCATGTCGATGGCAGCCAATGCGACAACGAAATTTGACGGCGTCATCGAATTGCCCGGCGCAATTAACACGAGTACCGCACCGTCAACCTACACCAATAGTTGTGTGTTTGGCGCGAGTGAACTGTGTGTCAAATTCGACGAAACCAATCCCACCATTCCGATGAAATTCAACGATGTATCGGCAAATGCCAGCGGGCTGACCTGTAACAGCACCGCGGCGTGCCCCGTCTACAACGGTACTGACGGCAGTTGGAAGTTCAACAACAACACCACCCTACAAACCACAGCGGCAGTCGGGAATGCCATCAGCAACCACGACTTTACGATGAGCGTTTGGGTCCGGCCGGAAGGGCAATCGGTGACTACCCGCACCATCGTCAATAGTAGCAATACCAACGCCAACTTGCAGGTGGCACTCAACCAAGAGCGCCCACAAATTACCATCGGCACGGCTGTGCTGACCGCACCCAATCAGCTCCCGTTAGAAACCTGGAGTCATTTGGTGTTTGTGTTGGCCAACCAACAGCGTCAGATATATGTCAATGGCAGTCTGGTTGCCAGCGATAATAGCGCAATCTCTTACCCAGGCGCCTATGGCATCCTGCGGATTGGCAAAGATGCCGGCACCAATTCATTGGCTGGGAGCCTGCGTGATATTCAGATTAGTAGTAATGCCCTGACGCCGACCCAGATTTTGAGCCTAACCAATACCTGCGAAGACCCCTTGATGATTATCTGTATGCCGCTGACCAGCAACACCAACGAGTTTAGTCAATACGGCATAAATCAAAATTTCGCATTGATTGGCGGAAGTGAGAGTGCCTTTAGCACGAGTGCCAAATTCCCCGATGGATTTGCCAATTTACTCAGTAGCCACGATTTTAGTGTGGTTGCCAAAGTCAAGCTCAGTGCAGCGACACAGACTATTTTGCAAACTGGCACCAAAGTAGGCAGTGGCAATCAATTCAAATTATCGGTAGAAAACGGCCTGCCAACCCTCGCTATCGGCAGCAAATCCGTTACCGCCGGCAGCATGATTGTAGGCATCTGGTATCTGGTAAGTGCCCGTGTGAATGCGGGGAAATTGACGTTACGGATCGATAGTGCGGACGGCACCGTTGCGCAACAACAAACCAGCAGTGATGCGCTCTTGCAAGGCCAAGACCCATTCAGCCTAGGGGCGACTGGCATGGACATCGACAATCTACGCATATATCGCATCGCAATCAGTGATAGTACGATTGCAGGCATTGCCCGGTATGCGCTCAACAACAAACCAACAGTGGCAATCAATCAAGCGCCCGTATCAGATCAACTACAGGTCGATGTTGATGCGCGGCCAAAACTCATCGTGCCTGATCCGAATTTCGAACGCTTACGGGGCACGTGTGATGCCCCTAGCGCAGTCCTTTGTTTACCGTTCGATACGGCAAACTATGGCAGCAATGCATCTTATACTTTGGCGCCAGGGGTAAGTATTCAGCAATCAACGGAAGACGTCGGCGGCAGTCAATTCCCTGCCAAAAACGCAATCGATAATAATCTCGGTAACTTCAGTCACAATAACTGGCATGGGCGAAGCGGGGTGAGTGGCAACGAAGATAAACCATGGATTGAAATCGACCTCAATGCATACAAAGAAGTGCAATCGGTGACTGTAATGAACCGGACAGACTGCTGCATGGAACGAATGCAGACAGCGTTAGTGTTTTTATCCAACTTTAGCTGGGGTGATTCACGAGATATTGTTAGGATGATTAACACCGCACCAACGATGTGGCGCAACCTGCAATGTGATAATCAAGATAAAAGTTGTACCAAACCCAATACGGATATGTATACAGTCAATTTCCCCAAAGGGACAGCTGCTCGTTATATACGAATACAGAAGCAAACGAATAATTGGTTGCATCTGCGCGAAATATATGTCAACGGGGAGCTGGCGTCATGTGAACAAGCAAACACCTGTGCGGTGATGCGCGATGGTGGTACAGAATTCATCGATCAAAAAAACATCGCATTGTCACGTACATTATCGAAGTCGATTTTTGAAGGTGTCAAAGACTATACCGTAATGGGATGGTTCCGCTTCAACGAGCCAGGTAATAATTCACCTATATTTGGGGATAACTATGATCTCACCACCGCCAACAATCAACTCCAGTTCGGGGTGAGTGGGAATCGCGTGTATATGACACTCGGTGGCTCGTCGATATTCTATTCACCATATAATACTATTTTGCCCAATAAATGGTATCATATCGCCTTTGTCAAAACTGGACCGGCACGCTACGTGTATGTCAATGGCAAGCAAGTTATCAATGCGACGTCATCACCACCGCCCAATCTTACTTCTGTGCGGCAAATGAGCATCGGCGCCCTCCTCGCAAAAAACACGAATTGGACGAATGGCTATTTACCCACTCCATCGCTCAACGGTACCATTCGTGACTTCCAGATCCACAACCAAGGCTTGACCGTTGCCCAAATCGCAAGTGCAGCCAATGTGCCCACATTTGAGTTGCGTATCCCATTCGATGAACCGGCAGTCAGTACATCGTTTAGTGATATGAATACCGGTGCGTTTGGACTAGAGTGTGTCAATCATTGTCCATTGAGTGGCATACCCGGGCGTGATGACCGCGCTGTCCACTTTGATGGCAATCAATCACTGCGCGTAACGAATAGTACGTTCCAATATGTATCATATATTGGCGGTACATACTCTGACAGCGTGTTTGGCAGCCGCCCCAAAGAGCTTACCGTCGGGGTGTGGATCCGCCCCAGCAAATACAATACATGGATTATTGGTAACAACAATCCTAGCGAATCACTCCGTGTTGGGATAGATACCAATGGCTATGTCACCTACGAACGCTCAATTCCTTGTAACCGAGTTAATAATGCTTGGAAACAATACGGCACCACGATGTGTTGGCCCCGTACTCCGTTACAGTCAACCACCAAAGTGCCACTCAATACCTGGTCATACATCCAAGTCAGTACAGAAATCACGTATGATAGCTTCTGGTATTGGTGGCAAGAAACAGCCGGCAGTTTTAGCCAAAATGAATATCTTTATGTCAATCAAAATGGAGTTTCTCGCACTGTCAGCGGTCCTACGCAATACGGTTATGGTTACTACTACCCAATCAACAACACCAACAGCCTCGTCATCGCTGCTAATTATGCCGGTGATATAGACGATTTACGCATATCCCCGACCAAATCAACCACCCTCGACGATGTCAAGGCCCAAATGAACCTGGCACCAAATTGGAACCTCAATTTCGAAGATACGGTAAGTAGTAACAAAAATAGTGTGAGTGATGGTATCACCAAAACCACCCAAATCGATTCCGTCATCCTCCCCGATGACGTCCCGGGCCGGGCCGGCATTCAACGCTTCAAGTTTGCCGCCAGCTGTGCGCCTGCCGAAATTGCAGCAATCGAATGTCCGGTGGGCAATGCAGTCGGTATGGCCGGCGTCGCTGATTTGTTCAACGGCAAAAACACTATGCTCCAGGTCAGTAATAGCATCAGTTTGACCAACGAGATTGCCAATGGTGGCACCATCCAACTCATGATCAAACCCGACAGTTCCACTGGCACCCAAACGCTCCTTGCGTATGGCAACACCAGCGGTGCAAATGCGTGGCAGGTGCAAATTGTCGATGGCAAGGTCAGATTTTCACTTGGCACGCGCACATTTACTGCCAGTACCAAGCTTGCCAATGCCTGGAATCATGTGTCGTTCAAATTCACCACGGCTGATTTGACCAGTAGTTTTATCGTCGGCGATAAAGTGCTACCCCCATTTGCCTACTTCCAAAATGGCAGTGAAGATACCGCCGTGGTCGACAGTGGTGGTGGGTTGCGCATCACTAGTGCCCTCGTCACCAATAGTAGTTACAAGCTACGAATTGGTGGCAAAATCAGTGGGAGTAGCTTGGTCGAAATGTTCAAGGGTGGCATCGACGATATCACCCTGACCCCCAGCAGTTTAGTCAATCCCAAGATATTCCGGATTGCCCGGTCACAATTTGCCCAGGCTTTTTCCAAGGACACTATCGCCAACTTCACGCTCGATGCCGATGTCCCCACTATCCAAATTAGCAATCCCGTCTATGTGGCGCGCTTACCCCAACAATTTATTATCAACACCAGCGATGCGTCATCGCTGGTGACCCGTGTCACAGCGGCGATAACCAGTACGCTCAGTAGCACTGGGAGTATCCTTAGCAAGCCGACATCGAACACTATCACCGTCCCAGCATGCCAAGATGCCGTCGGCGGGCGTGCCTATTGCCCGACTTTTGCCGTCAATCAGGTAGCCAATGCCGTCGTCGAAGGTAAATACGGGATTGTGGTCAATGTATATGATTCTGTTGACAACATGGGCAGTAGTCAATCAACGGTGTTGGTTGATACCACCCCACCCAGCAAAGATACCGTAGCGTTGATTCGCTCGAGTGGTACATACACCACCACCAAAGCGGTCAACCAAAATACACCCCAGATTTTGGTGAAAATCAGTGCCAGCGATCCCGTGCTGACGAATTCAGGTAATTCACCGGGCAGTGGCGTGGTCTCCCTCAATGTCAATATCAAAGATATGAGTGGGCGCAATATTAATTTGACGCCGATTGCCGCTACGAAAGTGGGAAATACCTGGGTAAGTCGCATTCCGTTGCCCTTTGGCAACCCCTCGGGATTTTATCAAATCGGCGCAATTGCCACTGACGCCATGGGGAATCAGAGTAGCGAAATCATGGTCGCTGACGAAGCAAACCCGATTGAAGTCGATGGCAATGCCCCCCACGATACCATTGATTATCCATCTCCCAGTAATCCCGACAATTATTTCGTGGGGAGTCAAGCGCTCAGCGGACGTGTATCAGATTACACCGATGGACGGGCTCCTTTACAGACAGGGTTACGTATCCGACTTGACTTCGAGGCACCAGACGGAGCCACGATATTTGATAACCGTGCCGATGCCCGTTACACCGCGAATTGTTCGATTTGTCCCGTTATCGCTGCTGATACGGTCGATACAACCCGCCGTACCGCCCGCTTCAACATTGATGCCCCCCAGCAAGCCCTCACCATTACCAATGCGGCCACCGTATTAACGGGCACATTTAGTATTGCCTTTAGTGCCAAAATCGTTGACAGTGGCACCATGGTCAGCACCGGGATTGCCAGCAATCCCCGCTTGCGTATCAAAGCAGAAAAAGCAGGGACAACCTTTAAAGTGACGGCCCAACGGGGCACAACCAGTGTCGTCACTCCTGCCACGCTAGCCGCCAATACCTGGTATTACTTTATCTATAGTGAATACCGCAATGCCGGTGTAACCACCATTAGTTTGAGTTATGGCACCGATTTGCGGGCTATGGCAGCTAATCCAACCACCAGTACATTCACAAAGGCCGTGATACCTGGCACCGCACTCACCACCGTCAACGACATTGTTCTTGGTGCAATGCAATCGAGTGCGCTGACCACCGCCAAAGAAGATTACTTCCGTGGCAGCCTCGATGACTTTATCCAGACATCGGTGTCACTCAACCCCCTCGACTTGCTTGGTAAATCGATCAGTCGCGGTAGCACCGTATTGCAACATCAGACCCGCCTCGCAATTGACGAAGATGGCATGACCAACGCAGATGGATTAGCGGCAGTGGCTGATTTTTATCTGCCGATTAATCAAGATACGTTGCCCGTGGTAGACAGTATCAATGGCATTCGCAGCACTCGCTGTACCGCTGGCAAAACAATTGATGCCAGCACCTGCCCCACCATCGCTGATGGCTTTAGTAGCAACGCACTGCAATTGCTAAATAGTAGTGATGGCATCCAAACTGGATATATCCTGCGTTCTAGCGATGGTATCAGCAAAAGCGTAGCATTGCGCTTTGCGCTTAACAAAGACACCAAGTCAGGGGTACTTGCGTGGGCGCAAGCACCTGCCCTCACCAATTCTTTGGCAATGCAAGTCGAATTTGATCAAGCACTGCAACGCCTGGTAGTCAAAATTAATG
>CALQBW020000084.1 GCA_943328915.2 Singulisphaera sp. GP187
AATCTCCGTGGCTTGGCACACAATTGATGATTGCCTATGCTGGAATATTGTCGAGGGTCAATGCTTTTTCATCTTTCTTTATCAAATCTTGATGCAATCTTTGTAAAACTGCGGAACGGAGTTTCGATCTCGATAGTCTATAGTATGTAATCGTTGTGCTACGGCACACACAAAAGGAGTAGGTCATGAATCGTAAATCTTTGGTTATGACGTTTATCGTCATGGTGATCCTCGCAATCGGGATTGGTGCAGTTGCAGCTGCTACCCCATCCGAACGTGGCAATCAAAATGGTCCCACCCAATCTGCCAATGCACGTGGTGGCCAAAATGGTGGTGGCCAAAATGGTGGTGGCCAAAATGGTGGTGGCCAAAATGGTGGTGGCCAAAACGGAGGCGGCCAAAACGGAGGCGGCCAAAATGGTGGCCTGCAGGCAATCCGCATCAATTGCGATATCGGCCAGGTCAATAACGTAGACCCCATCGTGATGCCGGGTATGCCGGCGATGAGCCACTTTCATCAGTTCTTTGGGAACCGTTCGACAAACGAAAACACCACAACCGCATCATTACTTGCCAATCGCACGAGTACGTGCCGGAACCGCGCTGATTTTTCCGCATATTGGGCACCGCAGTTGTGGCAGGGGAGTACCGCGATTGCCCCCAAAAGCATTACGGTGTTGTACGCCAAAACAGTCACGAGTGCGGTCGTTGCTCATCCTGCCGGTATGGCGTTGATTGCCGGGAATGCCAAGGCCACCACCGCCCAAGATTTGTCGGTTGTGTCATGGTATTGTGGCAATAACGTCCAAAACGCTACGGCTACACCACAGGCGTGTACCGACAACCAAGATTTGGTCGGGTTGATTCGCTTCCCCGAATGTTGGAATGGCAAAGACCTCGATTCTGCTGACCACAAGAGTCACGTGACCTACGCCGTCAATAGGGTCTGTGCCACCGGAACGGTCGCCTTGCCCCAAATCCAGATGCACATCCATTATCCCGCCCAGGCCGATGTGAGCACCTTGGCACTAGCGTCCGGCTCGATCTACTCGCTCCACGCTGACTTCATGAATGGCTGGAATCAACGCGGCTTCGAACGCCAAGTTGCCCAACGCCTCCGCTAAAATAACACTGAACATAACGCATCGGGGGCATTGCCCCCGATGCGTTTTTTGGTGTGTGGCGTAGAGTAGAGACGCTGCATACAGCGTCTCTACTCTGCTACACTACAAGTAACTATTTACCGTGAGCGACAAGTATGACCCACCTCAATGAATCTCAACAAACCGCGGTGGTGCATGCTGACGGGCATGCCCTTGTGTTGGCAGGTGCCGGTACGGGCAAAACGACCACACTACTTGCGCGCACAAAGGAATTATTACAGCGCGGGGTGCGCAGCGACGAATTAATCCTCGTCACGTTTACTCGCCGTGCCACCCGTGAAATACGTGAGCGACTCACCCACGATCTCGGTGATGCGTCGAGTCAAATCCGCGTCGGCACATTCCATCGCATCAGTCTCGATTTGATGCGTCTCGAACCCGATTCATTTGATATGCGATCGTATACGGTCATTGACGAAGATGACCGCGAGCAACTGATGCGTATTGCCCGTGGCGCAGTGCTTCCCAATAATCAAAGCGATAAATCCAATATATTACCCAAAGCCAATCAGCTGGTGCAATGGTATTCGTATGCCCGCAACGCCAATATTCCAATTAGTGTCTATCTACAAAATCAAAAACTTTTTGATGATGACCAACTGACGTTGGTTCTTGCTGTCTATGCCGCGTACGACAAGCGCAAAACCAATGCCCGCTACCTCGATTATGACGATATTTTGTGGCGTTGTGCGATGATTTTGACCCAACGCAAAGATGTCCGCGACCGCATTGCATCGCGGTTTCGTCATGTGTTGGTCGATGAAATCCAGGATACGAGTAAATTGCAATGGCTGTTATTGCATGCGTTGCGCCAAAAAGCCCAGTTGTTTTGTGTGGGTGATGACGCCCAGAGCATTTATTCCTTTCGCGGGGCTGATTTTGCGACCGTGCACCATTTTCATCAATTGGTCAAAGGCGGTACCGTGTATCGATTGACCGATAACTATCGTTCTACCCAAGAAATCCTCGACATTAGTAATTGGCTCCTCGAACAATCCCCGTTGCCGTACAACAAAAAACTCGCTGCCGTGCGTGGTATGGGTCCGACTCCGCTGTTGGTGGAATGTGATGATGATTTAGCCCAAGGTCAATGGGTATCAAATGACATTCAACGCCGTCGTGCGATGGGCGTTCCGTGGCAATCCATGACGATCCTCGTGCGCACAGCTTATGCAGCCCGAGCCATCGAAGCATCCTTAATCGAGCGGGCGGTGCCGTATGTGTTTATGGGTGGGACGAGTTTGCTCAAAGCGGCACATGTGCGTGATTTGTTGGCGTTGTTGCGCGTGGTAATCAATCAACGTGACGAAGTCGCATGGATGCGCTATCTCACACTCTTCAAAGGAATTGGCGATCGCACCGCAGAGCGTTGGATTCAACAAATCACTGCCTGTACCGATTTAACTCAAGTCACGACGTTTTTGTATCGTGCCAAACCCGAACCCCAAGGGCCGGCAATGCCGATATTGCATGTCTGTGCGAGCGAACAAACGCCAGTTGCGATTGTCCAAGCAGCGCTTGAAGGGCTGACACCCCTGCTTGCCGTTAAATATCAATTTGAACAATGGGAACAGCGCGTGCGTGATTTGCAATTGCTGGTACGCGTGGCAGAGCGCTTCCGGAGCCTCGATACGTTTGTTGAAGAGTTCGTGCTTGACCCGTTGCATGCTAGCCAACTCAATCCCCCCGATGACGCGGTGGTGATTTCAACCGTGCATGCCGCCAAAGGCACCGAATGCGATGTGGTGTATTTGGCGCGCGCAGACATCGGCCAGTACCCGCATAGTATGGCCAAAGACGACGCAGAAGTCGAAGAAGAACGACGGGTTTTGTACGTCGCCTTGACCCGTGCCAAAGATGAACTTATTATTGTGCGCTCACCCGAACTCATCGGGGCGTGGGGCGTACACTATACATTCCTCGACAATTTGCCTGCGGGATTGACAACCCAAATCGCTGCCGGGAATCGCCGCCGCGAGGCGTGGCGTGAATTGCTCAACTTAGGCGGGGTAATCCCCGACATCGAGGAGTGAACGGAACGTATATTCGTGATACTCGGCCACTTTGGTAAAGCCAAGGCTGGTATAGAGCGCAATCGCGGCGGCGTTGTTGGCGCTGACATTGAGCCCAATATGCCGGATGCCGGCCGCCTGGAGTTGACCTACCAAATGAGCGCATACGTTTCGTCCGTAGCCTTGGCCGCGGAAGGTTGGCAATGTCGTTACATTCCCGATGGCGGCGACCCCTTCGCTTGTCGAGACGACATGGATGCCGGCAGTTGCCACAATCCCCTCGCCGACGCGAATCCCCGCATAAAACCCGGTCTGGAGCATGCGCGGGTCAAACCAATTGCCCGGGTACGCAGCCGCATACAACCGTTCGAGGGCCGGGATATCCGCGGGGCTCAGTAAGCTGGCGCCATGTCGATTCTCCATTACCATTGTGTTCGGTCTATCGAGCCCCATTTTGGAGTAATGGCCATGGTGTTGTGCACGGTAATGCGGTGCCAAGGCAGCCACGGCATGGGAATCAACATGGGCATAAAACGTGCGTGGTAACACAGTGCTCAATGCGTGCAAAAACGCCGCGTGATCATCACGGCCAGGATGGGCGTGGCTTAACAGCACTGGTAAATCGCCTGGCATATACAACAGCGCCAGCTGGCTGATCTGCCCTGCGTCAACCCACCCATACCATACTGTGTGTGGCCAAAAAAAATCATCCAAATCGCCGATTTCGTAGATATATACCAATGGCTGGTGCATCACAAAGGCGCGGATGGCGTCTTTGTCGTGCAAGGAAATCAGATGCGGCATTGATCCCTCCTTGGCTTTAATGATCGTATTGTAGCAGGACAATCAGGTAATTTTCTGGCAAAAAAATAGGTACTGATGGAATGCGGTATGCTTACTAACAATCTCCGTACGAGGAGTTTCCATGCTGACGCTTTATCTCATCTCTACGATCTTGTTGATTCTTGCTCCCGGCCCCAATATGTTGATGATGATTGCGCTGGCAAGTAGCCAAGGCGCGCGGGCGGGCCGCATCGCTGCGTTGGGCTTGATGAGTGGTGTGATTGTGCATACCCTGGTGGCAACCACTGGCGGGTCATTACTTGTCGCGCAATGGCCAAGTGCGTTGTATGCGGTGCGTATCCTTGGCAGCATGTATCTCGTGTATATAGGTGGGCGAATGATCTGGGCGCAATTCCGGGCGCATCCTACGTCTTCCAGCCTTGCGGTAACACGGACACCGTTTATGCAAGGATTGATGTCGAGCATCACCAATACCAAAACGCTGGTGTTATTCGTCAGTTTTTTACCCCAATTTATGGATCCCCAAAAAAGCATCGCCGGCCAATTCATCGTGCTCGGTGCCATATATGCAGGTCTAACACTGGTGATTTATGGGCTGATCGGCAGTCTTGCCGGCTGGGCCGGTGCGGTGTTGCAGCAACAACACGTGCAACGCATGTTGCGGGTGGTTGCCGGAGGAGTGATTGCAGGGCTCGGTCTCTGGGGCTTACGGTAATACAGAGTGGTTGAAAATCCAAATAGATCAGATATAGGGTAAAAAATTCAGCATTACCATTAATGCATATTATGATTAAATTTACATAATACCAACTATTTTTTGAGCACCAACGCGCATAGCGGTGTGATTTTGAGATCTCACAACAATCGGTATTCACCAAGATAAATCCGGTCAAATACACCGTTTCCGATCCCATGTCTGCTCGTGCATGACCTTGCCCCAAGTGGCGTCGCTATGCTCGGCGGCCAGTGTAAACCCCGTCGCCTCATACAGATGCTTGGCAGCATCGAGTCCAACAATTGTCGTCAACCAGAGGTAATCGTGGTGTGTGTCTGCAAATGCCAATGCCTGATGTAACAAGGCGCGTCCAATACCCTGGCCGTGGCGCGTTGGCTCAACCACAAACCAGCGCAATCGTGCGGCCGGTGTGGTACCACCATCAATGACGATGCTGCCTACCGCGCTATCCCCATCAAATGCAGCAAGCAACAAATTGCCGGTCATAATGTGACGCGATGCAAATTCAGCAATTTCATTGGCCACTTTACACTCAAACGCCATGCCAAAGCCTACCGCTTTCGCATAAAAACGTGTTTGGGTCTGTGTCATCCACCCCAACAACCCAGGCTGATAGCCAATACGATACGTTATGTGCATCGTGATTCCTCTTTTTTTTGGAAAAAAGCGTAGCAGCGGCACGTGAATGGGTCACTACCACACGCCCACCGCTCAGTTCCACGAATTCGTGAATAGTGCACTCTAGCACCACGTTATGCCGATTTTTGCTCAAATTCAGCCATGAGTTCAGCCAAATCACGTGAGGCCGGTCGCGTCGAAGCGGCGAGCTGTTGCCGCATATTGATGCGGTCGGCCATGGGGCGGTTTTGTCCCAACTTAAACTTGCCTTCAAGGCTCGTCACCCGCATCGTATACGCAGTGATTCCCTTGAGCATGTGCGGTACGTCGTCCGGGCCATACGCTGGAGTGCCGTACAATTCACTCAGCTGGTTGACCATCTGCAGCGTGGCACTTGGCGTTGTGTGGGCGATGGCCACACCGCTGGCATTTACGACGGCGTAATTCCACGTGGGCACTGCACCGGGGCTAGCCGGGTACCAACTGGGTGATATAAATGCATGTGGGCCGTGAAACAACGCGGATACGACCGCACCAGACTGTAATGCGTGATTATGCCCATTCGTATTGGCTAAATGAAAGTCCAAGCACACATCATCGCCAACGACACGCACCATCACCGGTGCAAAACTCACCCACGGTGTGGCATCACCATTGCACACCAATGTTGCAAAATCATATTGCTGCATAAATTGAATTAGACGTGGTCGCTCATTTACTCGATTTGCCACTGGAATATACATGTGCTTCCTCTGTACAATAATTATTCAAATAGTATAAAGTATTCTTCATTTGTAAACAATACCAAACCCAAATCCTCCTTCTTGGAGGTAACTGATTCGCAGCAGGTCGTGGGCACGAATGGTGCATCCGCGCCTGCGTGCATGTGTGGAGCCCATTCTGAAAATCCCCTTGGCATATTGACGACAGCGTTTTCATTTATATGGGAACTGCAAGTTAGCCTTTGTATTTCCCTGAATTCTGTTTAGATATGGGCGGGCTACTTTTCATAGTACCTTGTTGATGGTAAAATATTTCTATGCAATCCGTGAATGACAAGAAAGGAAGTTCTCATGATGTTGCCGATTTTGCAGACAGATACCCCGGTAAGTGATACCGCGGCGCTTGGCGCTCTGATGGCATTTGGGGCAATCGGGATTTGTTTTATGGCGGTGATATTAATCTTGGCGATTGCCACCATGGCCGGCCTATGGAAGATGTTTGTCAAAGCGGGTCGCCCCGGCTGGGCGGCAATTGTCCCGTTTTATGGTGATATGATTCGTAACGAAATATCCGGCGTCCCTGTCGTGTGGACGTATTACACCTGGATCATCCTCGCCCTCAATATGTTCGCCGGTGGGTTGGCAGGATTTGGTCCGATACTCCTTTTGGTCATCTATTTCTACACATATGGGCCGTTACTCAAAGCATTTGGCCGAGACAATGGAACGGGAAGTGTGTTCCTCGCGCTATTCTTCTCCTTTATTGTCTTCCCCCAAATCGGATTTGGCCCGAATGCGTATCTTGGTCCGCAAGCAGATGCAGTCGCAACCTTGCCAAACTTGCCTTGGTTTGCCAACACCGCAAGTACAAATGCATCAGCTCCTGCGGTCGGTACCCCGATCGACACAAATACGCCAGGATCTTCCATCCCTTCGATGAAGGGCACCGCCGACGATGACCTCAACAAACCCCATTAACGTGTGATAATTAACCCCCCCCAACCCCTCATGAAGGGGTTGGGGGGGTGTTTTTGCATCATTCAAACGAAACGTAGATTATTTTGGGCATCTTGTTCGTTGTCGCTGGCGGTAGTCAAGTGTACACGTATGGCAATCGTGCAGTTGTAATACACGATGAAACTACCAAAATTACTGAATCTACTCTTTTATTTACTTCTGCAAAATCGCCGCAATTCCCATACTGGCAATCTCGGCATCCTCGTCTTCACTGAGGCCACTCACCGCCACTGCACCCATACATTCGCCAGCGACAATCACCGGCATCCCGCCACCCCAGCCGATAAACCGAGGGTCGCCATAATAACTAATGTCATAGCCTTGATCGGCACTACGGATTTTTTTGCCGATTTCACGGGTCGGTTTGCCTGCCCGCGCCGCCGTAAAGGCCTTGTTGATGGCAATGGTGATTGATTGGAACGGCGCCCCATCCATGCGCACAAAGGCAATCAGTTCCCCATGATTGTCGGCCACGGCAATCACCCCAATTACGTTGCGGCGCTGTAATTCTGCCACAATCACCGTCAACGCCTTCTGGGCATCGGCATAATCAAGTGTGCGTTGTTGTTGCATTGTTGGTGGTTCCTTTCCTACTACCTATTTATATCATTATAGGTGAATTTGGATTTTGAGTTTAACGATTAATTATTTTACATATTTAGATATCATTGAAATCGATATTGCCTTATTTATTCTAAATACGAAATATGTTTTGATGCTTCCAATTATTGACAAATCATGGTACAATTTTGCAGTAATCATTTCGGGAAAGGAAATATGATGCCTTTGTTCTTTCAAGATGCGAGTAGTGCGTCGGATGGAGCTGCTGCCGCAATAGCGGTGGTGATGAATTTGATCCCATTGGCGATTGGGATTGCAATGTTGGTCGGTATGTGGAAGGTATTTGCCAAGGCTGGTAAGCCGGGTTGGGCTGCAATTATCCCATTCTATAATGATTCGGTGTTGATTGATATCTGTGGCTTGCCGGTGATCTACAAATATTATTTGTGGGCTGGTATTGCCTTGAGCTGGTGTGGCGGTATCCCGTTGTTGGCTGCCATGGTGGTGCGCTATTTTGCGTTGCGGGTCTTGTTGCAATCATATGGGCAGCCCAGCGAGCCCATCAACGTGATTGTTGCCTTGGTTTTCCCGTTCTATATGTACCCCAAGTTAGGATTTGGAACGGCCAGCTACCTCGGCGTGCAAGCTGCTGCCGTAGCTGCTGCACCGTTGTTGCCCGGCTCACCGAAGGCAATTACCCCACCCACGGCCTAATTCTTGCAACGATTTGAAGAGTAATGACGTCATCCCTTGTGTACAATCACAGGGGATGATGTTTTTTAATGAAATGGATTATTTACATGATGTTGCTCCAACAAACTAACCCATCGGGGCTTGATACTGCGGCACTTATTGCATTGATCATGGGGTCTCTCGTCTGCTTCGGGGTGATTTTTTTCGTCATCGCGCTGGTAGTTATTATCATTAATTGGCGGATCTACCAGAAGGCGGGCCAGCAGGGATGGGCAGCCGTGGTTCCCATCTATAGCACGATTATTCTGATGGACATTATCCGCCGGCCACGGAGTTGGGCTTGGATTATTTTGGGGCTGGGGGTGCTTACCGCAATCCTCAATGCATTGCAACCCATGACCCAAGGCCAAGACCAGCCAGACCCCAACATGATTATCAGCCTCTTGCAATTGGTTGCTGGGCTGGCGTCGCTTTATTTCACGTTGCGTACCATGCGTGATTTGGCCAGAGCCTTTGGGCATGGACGTGGGTTTACGGCCGGATTGATTTTCTTACCGTTTATTTTTTACCCTATTTTGGCGTTTGGGGATAGCCAATACCAATACACCAGTTATACTGCTTTACCCGGCACCAGTGATTTGACCACCGGTCAATAGATTAGTGGATGTCCTTTCGTATCCCTCGATTTATGCATCGTGCAGCGGTCGAGGGATTCGTGTATCGGGGAGCCTATACGCCCGGGCTGCCAGACGATCAACCCAGCGCCGTGGCAGCCAGCGCGGCAACCACCAATCCATTAGTAGGTTGGGGGCTAAGGCGTAGCGGGTACGGGGCCGGCGTGTGGTTAGGGCATGCAGTACCAGATCGCCGACGCGGCGCGCCGCCAGCCCATGGATGCCGGTGGCGACCACATGGTCGTGATACGTGCGTAAATAGGGTCCGTACGCGGTGTGTTCAAATGCTGCTATGTCGAGTTGCTCGGCTTTGCGCCAAATCGGGGTGGCGATGGCACCCGGGCCGACAATAATCACATCGATACCAAACATCAGTAGTTCGCGGCGCAAGCATTCAGACCACCCCTCGAGGGCATGTTTGGATGCCACATAGGGGGCGAGGTAGGGTGCCCCTAGTTTGCCGCCGAGTGAGCTAATATTGACGATGCGGCCAGGTGCGCCGTGGCGGTGAAGGTCGCTCCCGAGCAACGGAGCAAAGGCTTGTGTGACGGCAATTTGGCCAAAGAAATTGACCTCGAATTGGCGACGAAACTCGTCGAGCGCCAGATGCAGACTCGGACCAGCCACGGCGATGCCGGCGTTATTCACCAACCCTGCCAAGGTGTTTTTTTGTAATAAATCTGACACAGCAGCGGCAGCGTGACTAATACTGGCGCTATCAGTCACATCCATAATAATCGGGGTGACGTGGGTGGCAAATTCGTTGGTAAGGCTGGTGGCGTCGGCTGTCGTACGCACACTGGCAACGGCCTGAAAGCCACGGGCGATAGCGCTAACCACGCAAGCCCGGCCGATCCCCGTAGATGCACCGGTAATCATGATATATCTCATTGGAGAGCCTCCTTCGCAGGATGTAATCCACGTGTATAATTCTAGCATGTGGGTCAGCGAAAATAAATAGAGAGGAATACCGCATGGATCTCAATCAACTGCGCATAGATATTACGCATCAATATGCCCAAGAACACGCTGCCCTGGGGCTGAAAGGCGCCCGTGCCAAGCTGGTCGAAGCCCAAGAATGGCAACTCACACCGGTATTACAAAAAGGGGGCGCCTTGGTCTTCCCGCATGCCGGGGTGGCAGAGTGCGCCAAACAAATCGCGGCCTGTATCAACGCCTGTATCGACAGCGGCGCCGACACGGTGCTGGTACTCAGTGTGCTCCATTCCTTTAGTGACGATATGGAACATGCTCGTCGGCGAGTGGCCGCGGGGGGCGACCCCTCAAGCGATCGTATTTGGGGCATCCAAGGGCCTGGATTGACCCGTGGTGATGAATGGGCCTACGACCATGCCTTGTTTACCTGGCGCTATTTGTGGGAAGTGGCGGCCGATTATTATGGCAAAAAAATGCCGCGGGTGATTGAGCGCTATCCATGGTTGGCCGGCGGTCAGCCCACCTTGCTCCCCGGCTATGCCGAAGTCGCTGAGATTGCCAAAAACGCGGTAGTGGTGTCTACTGCCGACATGTTTCACCATGGTATTGGCTACGGCACGCCGGTAGACCAATCCTTCTTCCCCGCCCAAGGAGGCCTCGATTTGGCACGACGGACCATCATGCAGGGCGCCCAAATGCTGGCCCAGGCTGATTATGCCGGCTATAACCAACATTGTGTCGATGCCAAAAGCGACCACCGCGATGCTGGCCAAGTGATGCGGGCAGTGCT
>CALQBW020000085.1 GCA_943328915.2 Singulisphaera sp. GP187
TGGGCCGATTTTGCCTTTGGCAGTGGTGCCTTCAATGATATGACAAGCGGCACATTGCTTTTTGGCATCCGCAAAAATCGCTGCACCACGGGCTCCATCACCGGTCAAGCCCAGTGCTTGGGCAGTGCCATTGGTTGCCGCTGGCGTGGTAGCAAAATCCGTCTTCCATTTGGCAAAATCAGCAGCATCGAGGGCAATCACGCGGAAGCGCATATTGCCATGCGATTCACCACAAAACTCGGCACAAAATGCGCGGAATATGCCCGCTTCAGTCGCTTTGAATGCCAAATAGTTGGTTTTGCCGGGAATCATATAGGTCTTACCAGCCAACTTGGGAATCCAGAAGTTGTGCATCACGTCAGCAGCTTCGAGCTGCATTTGCACTGATTGCCCAACGGGAATGTACAAATCGCTGGCAGTGACAATTTTGCCATCATCATATTGGAATTCAAACCACCATTGATGGGCAATAGCGCGGATTTTCATCGCTTCAGGTGGTTGATATGAATTGGCTGCTTGTGTGCGGAAAGTCATTATTGTAATGACCAACAAAATAATAGCTGGCGCAATCGTCCACATGATTTCGATGTTCGTATTGCCGTGGATTTGCGCAGGCACTGGAGCATTGGCTTGTTTCGACCGGAATCGAATCACGGTATATACCAACGCACCCTGCACGACTACAAATACACCGACTGCCATCCAAAATACCGGAATCAATAAATCCAAAATACGCGTCGCATGATCGCCATACGGATACAATGTGGTCGCTGGCAAATTCGTACATCCAGCCAACATCGCCGCACAGCTCAGCAATAACACCAACAACGGTATTGTGCTTTTTCGAGCTTCTTTTCTCATTCGAACTCCTTGCTCACCTGCGACACCATCCCAAAGATGATGCCTCGCTATACACGTCCATGCATTATTGGTACACTACATTGTACTGCAGAAATACCGAATTCGTGAAAATTCGCACACAGCGCAAAAATTACACATACCGTTTTATAAAGCATAACGGCATATTCGTCAACATGTGCAAAATAATTGCAAAACAATGACACAATTGAAGCGGTTTTTGCAAAGTTACATGAATGCCAAAATAACGACATGGCGACATAACTTCACACAAAAACACTCAATTTGCCAATTCTACTGTCTTGATCAACGTATCAAAAGAAATATCGCCAGTGGCGCACAACCACGCCAAAAATTCGACATTCCCCGCTGGCCCAATAATCGGTGAGCGCACAAGGCCAGCACAGCCCAACCCGATTTCTTTTGCAGAAGCCAATACTGCTTCAATAGTACCAGCACGTACTTTCGGATCACGCACGACCCCACCTTTACCCACAAGGTGAGCCCCTGCTTCGAATTGCGGTTTTATCAACGCCACTACCCATGCGTCGGGTGTCAGTAGGGCTTTAATAGGGGGTAACACCAATTTAAGCGAGATAAATGCCACATCGATTACTGCACCTGTCGGTGGTATGGTGGCATGGTCGACCACCGGGAGCTCGGTCACATAGCGGATATTTGTACGTTCCATGACGATCACGCGGGGATCAGCGCGCAGACTATAATCTAGGATGCCATACCCCACGTCAATGGCATAGACCGCCCGCGCCCCACGTTGTAACAGCACATCGGTAAAGCCACCAGTCGATGCGCCCACATCCATGGCAGTCATACCAGTGACATCGATGGCAAAGGCATCGAGGGCATGAGCCAATTTGTAGCCACCACGACTCACATAGGGCAACGTGTCGACTAATTCAACGACTGCGTCAAAGGGGACACTTTCGGCGGTACGCCGACGGAGCTCCCCATTGACCTTGATAGCCCCGGCCAAAATCAAGGCCTGCGCTTTGGCACGCGATTCTGCCAAACCACGCGCCACCACCATCAAATCAAGCCGAATACGTTGTGATTGTGCCACTAGCCAATTGCTCCTGCGCTCCGCAATGCGCTGATTTGTGGTTGATCAAAGCCTAGTTCGGTCAAGATTTCGTCGGTTTGTTCACCGAGCCGCGGCGGATGGCGCCGAATCGACCCAGGTGTCTCAGAGAAACGATAGGGGGGGCCTACCACCCGAATCGTCCCCGCAGTGGGGTGCGCGATTTCTTGGATTAAATCGAGCGCCGCCACTTGCGGGTCGGTCAACGCAGCAGCCAAATCACGCACAGCACCCACGGGAATACCCGCAGGGGCGAGTATTGCTTCGATCTGAGTCACTGTCAGTGCCGCAAATATCGGCGCAAGGGCATTATTCAACGCCGGGCGGTTATCGCAACGGGCGCGGTTACTGGCAAAAAGTATGTCATTTTTCATATCAGACAGTTGCATTGCATCACAAAAGCGCCGCCATAGATCGTCACTCCCCACCGCCAAATTAAACCAGGCATCGCTAGCCTGATAGACCCCATAAGGCGATATCGAGGGATGGTGATTGCCACTCGTCGCCGGAGCTGTGCCGGTCGCAAAATACCGGGCTGCTTGGTAGGTCATTATGGCAAGTTGACCAGACAACAACGAGGTGTCGATGTATTGGCCGATGCCGGTGGCTTGGCGATGGAAAGCGGCTACCATTACTGCATAGGCGGCGTGCATGCCAGCCACGAGGTCTGCGATAGCAATCCCGACGCGGATTGGTGGGCCACCAATCTCGCCCGTGACGCTCATCAAGCCACCAGCGCCTTGGGCGATTTGGTCGTAGGCAGCCCGTTCACGGTCGGGGCCGACTTGGCCAAACCCCGAAATCGAGCAGTAGATGATGTCGGGGCGAATCGCTTTGCAGGCTTCATAGCCAAAGCCGTTGCGATCGAGGGTGCCAGGGACGAAATTTTCGATGATGATATCGCATTGAGCGACCAGCCGGCGGAGCACTTCGGCACTTTCGGCGTGGCGCAGATTCAGGGCCATACTGCGCTTGTTGCGATTCACGCTGAGGTAGTAGCTGCTTTCGCCCCCTTCAAACGGCGGACCCCAGGCCCGCGAATTATCGCCGATTTCGGGCTGTTCGATTTTGATGATATCGGCACCCATGTCACCCAGCATCTGGGTGCAGTAGGGACCGGTGAGTGCGCGTGAAAAATCGAGCACACGCAATCCTGCAAGTGGCAATGTCATATATCCTCACGATTATCCGGTGTTTTTGAGGCCGGCAGCAATTCCACTAATACTCAACAAAATAGCATCTTCGAGGGCGGTATGATCTGTATCATCTGGATGTGCCCGCAAGCGGGTAATCAGTTCGACTTGGACATACGATATGGGATCAACATAGGGATTACGCAGTGCAATCGAACGTTGCAGCACAGGGCTGCGGGCAAGTAACTGATTGCTTTCAGCAATCATACAGACTGCCGACACGCTGATTTGATATTCACGTTCAATTATGGTCATCATTTCGTTCGCAAGTGCCTGATCACTGACAAGTGTGGTATATCGTTGGGCAATATACATGTCGGCTTTGCCCAAAATCATCTGGGCATTATCGATCATGGTACGAAAAAACGCCCACTCGCGGTACATCTGTTGCAACAATGTATGGGCAGCATCGGCGCCGTGGGCGTAATTGACAACAAATTCATTGACGGCTGTGCCCAAGCCATACCAGCCAGGCAAGGTAAAGCGCGACTGCATCCAGCTAAAGACCCACGGAATAGCGCGTAGATCTTCAATGCGGTGGCTGTTTTTGCGGGCAGCGGGCCGACTTCCGATTTTTAATCGACTAATTTCGGCTATGGGAGTTGCCTCTCGGAAAAAGCGCACGAAATCAGGATGCTCATAGACCAGCCCACGATAACTTGCTTGCGAAGCAGTAGCCAGTTGCTCAAGCACCTGTGTCCATTCAGGTTGCGGGTCTACAGCATGTGCAAAACCAGCTTTGATGACTGCATGAAGAATTTGTTCGAGATGGCGTTTGGCAATAACTGCAAGACTGTAGCGGTCAGAAATCACTTCACCTTGCTCGGTAATTTTTATTTGACCACCGACACTCCCTGGGGGCTGGGCTAAGATGGCTTCATTGGCCGGCCCACCACCTCGCCCAATTGAGCCACCGCGGCCGTGGAACAAACGCATCGTAATCCCGTGGCTGGCACCACAATCGCGGAGCTTGCGTTGCGCTTCGTACAGTGCCCAATTGGCCGCCACAAATCCGACATCTTTATTGCTATCTGAATAGCCAATCATAATTTCTTGGAGATTTTGGCGGAGCGTAACATGCCCGCGATAACTCGGCACTGCCCAACAATCGATAATAATTTTGGCGCAATCGGCGAGATCGGCGCCGGTCTCAAACAACGGCACAATGTCGATACCGGCATTTGGAAGATTAGTTACCCCAGATTCGCGGGCCAATAATAAGACCGTTAAGACATCTGATGCGCCACGAGTCATACTCACAATCACGGTTTGTATGGTGCCAGGTGATAATTGTTCGTTGATCGTCGTAATCATCCGAAAAGTTTGGATGATTTCGTTGGTCGCTTCGCTATAGGGCAACCGTGCGGGAATAAGCGGACGTTGGGCAGATAATTCGTGGCTCAGCAACGCAGTCCGCTGTGTTTCATCACAGGTCAAATAATCTGCACAAACACCGGCATGTGCCAAAATTTCGGCCATGGCGCTAGAGTGGCGTTCACTATGCTGGCGAATGTCAAGCGAAGCAAAGCTCAACCCAAAGACCTCTACTTGGCGCATCAGGTCATGCAATGAACCATTGGCCACGGCATCGCCGGCGTTGGCAACGAGTGAATCGTACATGACCTGTAAGTCGTGGCGTAATGCGGTGACATCGGGGTAGATGTCGGCACGCACTGGCGCTAAATTCAACGGCCAGGTCGGTTGAAGGGTTTGGGTGACTTGGAGGGTTCGGCGCAAGCGTTCGACGATCAACAGACACTTGCGACGGTACGGTTCATGTGGGTAGCGTTGCTCTAGTTCTTGGGCATACGCTGGGAATAATTGAGCATCGTTTATGAGTGATTCAAGCAATTCAAGAGTTACGGTAATTTGTCGATCGGATTGACTAATCCGACGACTTATCCGTTCGAATTCAGCAATATAAAATTCAATAGCGGCGCTCCGCATCAAACGTACAGTAGCAATCGTCGTTTCTGGTCGCACAAAGGGGTTGCCGTCGCGATCACCACCCATCCATGAACCAAATTTCAACAGTGCAGGAACACACCATTGCTGGTGAGGGTATGCAGATCCGAGTGCTAATTCAAGATCGCGATAGAGTGTAGGGATCAATCGCACGATGCTCTGTTCGAAGTAATATAAGCCGTTTTTTACTTCGTCAATTACTGTGGGGCGCACGACACGCACATCATCACTTTGCCATAAACCGACAATTTCTTCTTGGACTTGTGCAAGCACTTGCGGATCATCAATCAATGTTAAATCATGACCGATTGGATTCAATAAATTCGCTAAACGGCGCAGTTTATCAAGGATAGTCCGTCTTCGTGCTTCGGTAGGATGCGCAGTGAACACCGGTCGTATACATGCCTGTGCTAACCATTCTTCCATCTGCGCTGCAGTCACACCTTGCGTGGCAACACCATGGATAGCCTCTGAGACAGATTCGCTTCTTAAATGATGTGAACGGCGCATTTGGCGCTCACGCTCCGCAAGCACCCAAATACGTTGTAATTGTTCTGACAAATTGACCAACGCAAAGTACGTGCTGAAAGATTTCACGAGAGTGTTTAGACCGTTTACATCAAGGTCAGCAATATGTTTTTGCAATTCCACAGTTCGTGCCAAAGAAGGCTTGACACGAAGCTCTTTACTTAAGCGTCGCACCAACTCTTCACTGGCGAATGCATCGGGACCCGCTTGGGCTTTTATGACATCACCCAACAAATCACCCAAAAAATGTATAACCACCGATAGGCGATCCCGCCCACTGCGGTCGTGTGACTGGGGCATATTGGGGCGCTCCATACAAATATCTATAGTCAGAAGTATAGCATATCAAACCCACAATGAACGCGTATTATGCGTTGTCGTGATACCGTGGATATGACCCAACCACGCCGAATAATCCAAACTGACCAGGGAATTAATTGCCCGCATTCCACTTCTTTAAAAAAGGATTTGAGCTTCAATGTATTGAGTTTGGGTGTTCAATTGTTCGTGGTAATTTCATCTAATTTTACTACAGCGTGTGCGCATATTCACTTGATATATTTATTTTTGCAACTTACGTTAGGACTTAATAAGGATTCCCAGGACATACAAAGCACCACCCTAAATGGTATAATAAAGCAAATTCAAATACGTATCCCCAATGAAAGTAGCATCATATGAATCGACTTTTTATGACCGTTTGGTCATGGTCTTTGATAGTAATAATGCTCGTCTCATGTGGTAATAATGCCAACACACTCCCCACCATTCCCGCTGGTGAAAACCCAACCCAACTAAATCAAAATGGAACCCCTACGACGAGCAACGCTGTTACCATCACCTATGCTTCATATGATTACGAACGCGATATGTACCTCGCACTCGCCAGCCAGTTCACTGCGGCTCACCCCAATATCAGCGTGGTCATTGTATCGCTCGATGACGCGACACAATTGCCGATGGACAAATCAGGAAATTACCCCGTCGACTCCAACATCAGCATGCTGCGTCGAATCGTAAGTACCGCAGACACGGCTCCGTCGTATTGGGTCAGCAAAGAATCGATTGGCACACCTTTGGTACTCGATATCAAACCATACATGGAAGCTGACACTGGTTTTGATCGCACAGATTTTTATCCTGGGATACTCGAACGCTACATGCAAAATGGCGGTATGTACATTTTGCCGCGTACGATAAGCATTCAATCAATTTCTTACAACAAAGATTTATTTTCTTCAGAAAATATCCCAAAACCTGCCCAAGATTGGAAGTATAGTGATATATTAGCTACCGCAGAAAAATTAACCAAAAAAGAAAATAACACCATTACTCGCTATGGTTGGTATGAAAATGGGGGAAATAACGTGTTGACATACCTGCTAGAAGAAGCAGGCGTTGATTTGCTTACAATGAAAGCAACCGATCTAAAAGCGAACGACACTCGGATAATCGGGGCCTTTAAAAAATACGCAGACCTTGTTAATCGAGGTGTGATTTATTCCCAGGCAATAATGGCAATGGCTGATCGAGGCATGGCAGCTGGAAAAATCATGGAGAATGGTACAAACCCCGGCAATCCGACTGACCCTGCCCAAATGATTCGTGATAGCAAAATAGCCATTTGGAATGAAGGTGCATTGTTCACTGGCGACCCGACCGTCTCAGTACCGCCATTTAGCGTTGGTCATGCAGTGCAACCTTTTACCTCGGCTAGTGACATCAACCTTGGGAGCGAAGGGTATATGATTAGTGGTGGTACCAAAAATCCCAGCGAAGCCTGGACGTTTATTGAATGGTTATCGCGCCAAACAGTAACATCCTATAGTGGTCTTGCATATCCCGGGTATCTCAATGCGCGTAAATCATTAGATGACAAACAAACTGCGAGTGAAACTGATGACAACCAACGTCAATCTGATTATGAATTCACATTAGCGCATCTACCAGTCGTTGCGAATTACAACAACCAAGATTTTTCTGTGGCATATGGAATCCTAGGTGGCACTTCAATGCTATTTGAAATTCCGCCCAAAACACCGGAAGAGATTTGGGCTCTAACGGTCAAGCTGATCCAAGATTATGCGAATATGCCACAAACCACTCCCAGCCCAACGCCTGACATACGACCTGTTATCGTCGCAACACCTGAAGCCCAGGTAGCGAGCCCCGATCAAACCCCTATATCGTTTGCTTCATATGGTACTTCGCTTTCGGATATGCGCCGTGCCCTCAAAAATTTCAAAACGCAAGAGCCAGGAATATTCGTCAAACTCATCCAAACAGACAATATCACTACGACAGTGAATATCAGTGATGCAGCAAAACGGAGCGATTGTTTCTTGTGGAATCAAAGTATGCCCATAACTGAACAAGATGTTGCTCTGCTCGCCGATATGCAACCGCTCCTAGATGCGGATCCAAACATCAAAGTGAGTGAAATCCCACAAGCATTATTTGATGTGTACCGCAACAACGGACGGCTGATTGGATTCCCACACAACTACAACACTCGTGGATTGGTCTACCAACCAGCCCTGTTAACTGCCGCAGGTATGACCACCCCAACTGCCGAATGGACCCCTGAAGATTTCCTCAAAGCAGCGAAATCGGTTAGTGCCAATGGGGTTTTTGGGTATTCCAGTATGGGCAATTACTACGGCGATTTGGGCTTCTGGGTGAATCGCTTTGGTGGATCATTAGTGCAAGGAAATGGCAGAAACAGTCGTGCCACCTTCACCGACCCCAATACGATAAAAGGCATTGATTGGTGGCTTAAACTTGCCAGTCAACACCATGTCATGCCAATGCCAAAGTTTGATTATCGCCGTGATGCCACGAATACAACGCAAGACACAAGCTGGGATTTGCAGGGTCAAGGCAAAATTGCCATGTGGTTTGATACCAGCCTTGGTGCTTATGACCCTACCACTGTGACCGCAGACCCGGCATCAAAATCCGCATTTTTGGCAGCAATGGCCGCACCACCGGTGGGTACTGTTGGCTTACTTTCTAGTGACATGACGATGATTGGATTTCATATTTCGGCAACGTCAGCGAACCCACAAGCATGTATGCGCCTCATCGACTATATGAGTCAGCAACCAAATGTCAACGCATACGGCAATATTCCAGCGAGGACGACCCAAGCCCATGACGCATTATTTGAAGAACAAAATCGGTATATTTTGCCGTTACGAGATGCATTAGCACCGCTCTTGCAAAAGCCTCTCAAAGTAACCACGGATAACAACGCCCAATACATTGTTGAACAATATTGGTTGCTCGAAGTACTCGATGGTGTGCTATACAAAAAAGCCGATTTAGCCGGATCACTGGCAAAAGCAGAAGCCAACACCAATACCTACATGCAATGTATAGCCAAAATCGACCTGAATACTCCTGCTGGAAAAGGAGATACCAATGCGAGCTGTGCCAAAAAAGCCGATCCAAATTATATGGGATACATGACCGATGAAACCATACCTGGAATGGGTCAATAGGATTGTGATGAAATTGACTTTTCTTTCCAAATTATTGTTGGGGTGTAGCGTTGCACTAACTGTAAGTGCCTGTAGCGGTGGGCAGACGGCGATCCAGGCCACGCCCACCCCACTGCCGGTAGACGCTGCCTTGACGGATATAACCTACACCGTATCCCAAGGTGTGATTGAACGTGTCATTGAAGAAACCGCAAGAGTCGTCCCGATACAGTCCAAAACATTCAGTTTTGGACGTGACGGAGTCGTCAGCAAAATCCTTGTTGCTATAGGCGACAGCGTTACGGTTGGACAACTCTTAGCAGAATTAAAACAAGATGAAGTAAACGACGACCTCCGCAAAGCCAGCGATGATTTGGATGCCGCCAATCTCGACTATACGACAGCAGTCAAGCTCAATGGCAAGCTGATCGATTCCAAACGCAAAGCCGTCACCAATGCCCGCGAAGCCCTCAATCTGCTATTACCCGGCGGTGACAACGATGTCATCCAAGCAGCCCAAAAAAAGCTCGACGAAAAACAGCGCGAAATACGGATGACAGACGAAGACACCGCCACTGCCACCGATGATGCAATATATGCCATTACGACGGTCACCAATTCGCTCATCGATACGCAATTTTCATATAGCAAAGCATATTGGAAGCTCGATTGGGTCCATCGATATGGAACAGATCCTGATGAACCATTTATTTTGGTTAGTGGGAAATACATCCCCAATGTACTTGATACCGAAGGGCGTTACAACTACGAAAAAGAATTTTTGAGTGCTACTGATGCCTTACGCAGTGCCGAAAAAGCCGTCCAAGCTGCCCAACGTACTGCCCAACGCACCAAAGAAGATCGCCAAATCAAAATAGATGATGCAACAGCCGCCTTCGAAAAAGCCCGCAAAGATCGCGACAAATTACTTGCCGGGAGTGATAATACCGATTTGCGCGATGCCCGTACGACCCTCGAAATCTCCGAAGCCGAACTCGCCAGCGCCATGGCCGACACCTTGAGTAGCGAAAAGAAAACTGTCGATGCGGCGAAGCGTGCATTTGACAAAGCCAAACAAGCAGTTGCCGATGGCCAAATCGTCGCTACTCAAGCCGGCACTGTCGCCTCAATGGCAATTTTCGAAGGAACCAATGTGATAGCATTTGGTGCAGCTATTGAAATAGCAGACCCGACACAGGTAGAGTTTTCGGCATCACTTAGCACGGACAACATGAAATTACTCAGTGAAGGCCAGGACGTCGAAGTGCGCCCGGTAACTCGACCAGACCTCGTCTTGCCTGCTGTTATCCGCCGCCTCCCAGCACCCTATGGCCAAAACGGCGGCGCACTTGGAGATCCTGATCAAACCACACGCTTTACCATTATAAATACCAAAGGTTTTACGTTGATTGCGGGAGACACCGTTGCCAGAGTAAAGATAATTCTCGAACGGCATGAAAAGGTCTTGTGGCTCCCGCCAGAAGCAGTACGCACGTTCGGTGAGCGAACATTTGTCGTACTCCGTGAAGGCGAACAAGAACGTCGTGTGACCGTGGTAACCGGAATTCATAGTGAACAACAAATTGAACTCCTACAA
>CALQBW020000086.1 GCA_943328915.2 Singulisphaera sp. GP187
CCCAGCACGCCCTCAAAAATGGCAATATCGAGTTGTTAGGTACGCTTTGCACCCAAAACCACAGCCTGCTCCAAGCCATCGGAGTTTCGACGCCAATGCTCGACAAGCTCGTTGAATCCGCTATCAATGCCGGAGCATTCGGGGCAAAATTGTCCGGCGCAGGTGGAGGTGGCGTGATGTTTGCGGTGACCAATACGCATAATTCTTCCAGCGTAGCAGTTGCAATGAAGCTTGCGGGTGCAGCACGTACCTTTACGACGATAATCGCCCCTTTTTAGCGTTGTAATACTCCAATTACCGTCATGAAACAAATCAAATAGTCGCTTTCCACTGCTTTTCATTTGCCAAAACGATTTATTTATCTCAGAAGCAATTTTTTTGGAAGGTATTGTATAATGATTTGAGTGTTTATTTTTAGAGGGTGCAAAAATGGCTCGAGTCATGGTCGCCATGAGTGGCGGTGTCGATAGTTCCGTTGTGGCAGCGCTGCTTCACCGCGCTGGCCACGATGTGACCGGAGTAACGATGCATTTGTGGGAAGGCGACAGCGACAAAATGGTCGAAAGTCGTTGTTGCTCAATGGAAATGGTATCTGGTGCACGGCGTGTCTGTGCCCAACTTGGCATCCCTTATTACGTATTCAACTACCAAAAAGACTTCAAAAAACACGTAATCAACTATTTCGCTGACGAATATAGCCAAGGGATGACGCCAAATCCTTGTTTGGCATGCAACCGCGATGTGAAGTTCCGCGTCTTGCTCGAACGTTCTCAGTTATTGGGCTTTGATATGTTGGCAACCGGTCATTATGTCCGCAACGACTACCGTGATGGTCAGTGGTATTTGTCTCGCGGGGTCGATATGCGCAAAGATCAATCGTATATGCTTCACATGCTCGGCCAAAAAGAATTATCACGCCTGCTCTTCCCCGTTGGTGGAATGCCCAAACCCGAAGTACGGGCGATTGCCGCAGAACTTGACCTCGCTACCGCAGAGCGCCCCGAAAGCCAAGACATTTGTTTTGTGCCCGACCGTGATTATCGTTCTTTCGTCAAAACCCAACGCCCCGATGCCTTTCAATCAGGTGACATTGTCGATACCAATGGTAAAAAACTCGGTGAGCACCAAGGCATCCCGCTGTATACCGTGGGGCAACGCAAAGGGTTGGGCATCGCCGTTGGCTCACCCTTGTTTGTCACGAACATCAATGCAACAACCAACACGATTGTGGTAGGATCAGCAGCTGATTTGCGCAAGCAGACAATCCATATCGACCAAACAACCTATGTGGGGGGTACCCCACCCGACGGACAATTCCGGTGTATGGTCCAAAGTCGTTCCCATGCAGATGCTGCTCCAGCCGTTGCTAGCGTTACTGGAGAGCACACTATAACGATTGTGTTTGACACGCCTCAAGACGGCATTTCTCCAGGGCAATCGGCTGTCATGTATGATGACGACGTCGTCATAGGAGGTGGGCGGATTCTCGCCTGATTATGTCACCTGTACCAATATTACTGGTCATGATTGCGACACTGCATGCCACTATTGCCCATACATTTGCTGGCAGAACCATCATTCAATTACCGGTGTTTTGGTTGGTCAGCCTGATTTGTGTGGTGGTAACCCATTTGGTTGGCATTAGCCTGAGCCAAGCACTCCCTGCTCCTGCTGGTGTACACATTGTCGAAACGTCTTTGGTGGCGTGGATCGGCATTATGGGGGCATTCCGTTTCACGAAATAACCGTTAACACCTTCGGAGGCCGCATGCACGATTTTTCCGAACCCCAAACCGAATCCGGTGGCATGACGCGCTGGTTAATCATCGGTGGAATTATTTTTGGCGTCCTAAGTATTATATTTATCATCCTCTCGATTATCTACCCAGGGTTCCGTGAAGCAGTCCGTGATTTTTCGATTATTTTATTGGCACTCTTCCAACTCATCGGTGCGATCGCTTTAGCATTGGTGGGAGTGGGGATTTTGTATGCCGTCAAAGCCATCGATACCACCGCTCGCACGACACTCATCCCCAAACTCAGTGAAATAAGCACCAAGGTTGATGATTTATTGGCCAAAACATCGAGTGTTACCGATGATGTCAAAAAAACAAGTGCTTCCGTATCTTCGACTGTCACGATTATTTCAGAGCAAATCGTCAAACCTGCAATCCAAGTTAGTAGCATTGTTGCTGGAGTAAAGGCCGCAGCCAATGTATTGGGGCACCGGGTAAGCGGGAACGGGAAACCCAAAACAAAAGCGCATAAGGATAGTAGCGATGTCTAAAATGAACTATGGTGGCCAAGCAGTAATTGACGGCGTCATGATGCGCGGATTGACTCGTGCCACAGTGGCCGTGAGATTACCCGACGGCAGTATCGCCAGCTACCACGAAGCCCTCAACCCTACCCGCCGCCGCACTATCGAAGGCATCCCGTTCCTACGGGGCGTCCTTTTGCTGTGGGACAGCCTCAATTTGGGCATTCGTGCACTCAATGTAGCCGCAGCCGCCGGGCTCCCCCCCGAAGAACGCCCCAGCCAAGGCGAATCTGCCGGCGGTGTCGTCATTTCCCTCCTTTTTGCTTTTGGTTTATTTTTTGCATTGCCGCTCTTGATGGCCAACGGTTTGCGCTATCTCGGCATTAGTGGTGTGACAGTTGTCATCATCGAAAACATCTTCCAATTGGTGATTTTTATTGGCTATTTACTCATCATCGGTCGCATCCCTGACATCCAACGCGTCTACGGCTACCACGGTGCAGAACACAAAGCCATCAACGCATTTGAAGCAGGCCAACCACTTGACGTTGCCCATGTACGTCCCCAAACCCTCATCCACCCACGCTGTGGTACGAGTTTTTTGCTGGTGGTGGTCATCCTCAGTATCCCCATTTTTGCTATTTTTGCGGATCAACCACTCATCATCAAGATAATCTCACGCCTCATCCTCGTGCCAGTGGTGGCCGGCATCGCATTTGAGCTACTCCGCCTAACTGCCGCCAACTACCACCGTGCCTGGGTACGCTGGTTGATAGCACCGTCATTGGCATTGCAACGCTTGACCACCCGTGAACCCGAAGACAGCATGCTCGAAGTGGCCATTGCCGCCTTGTTACCGGTTTTGGCTGCTGACAACGCATTACCGGCTCAATACGACGCCGCGTTAGCCGGTGGGATTGATGCTCCCGCCAACGGCTTTGTAATCGCATGATCGCCAATGCCTTGATTGCGTGGTTTGGCGCCAATGGTCGTGATTTGCCGTGGCGGCATACCCGCGACCCCTATCGTGTGTTGGTGGCAGAATTAATGCTCCAACAAACCCAAGTCGAGCGGGTCATCCCCAAATATCATGCTTTTTTGGCCCAATTCCCCGATATTCATACCCTCGCAACTGCCCCTACCAGTGCCGTCATTACGGCCTGGCAGGGGCTCGGCTATAATCGGCGGGCATTGTATTTGCAACGCACCGCCCAAGCAGTGGTTAGCCAATACGCCGGCATCTTCCCACGGGATGTCGCCACCCTCAAACAATTACCTGGGATCGGTGATTACACATCCGGCGCGATTGCGTGCTTTGCCTACGAACAAGACGTAGCATTCCTCGATACCAACATCCGCCGCGTGATACTCAGGCTCTTGACCGACCCCCAAGCCCTCATCCCCTCAGAACAATCATTGCGTGATTTAGCAGCACAACATGTGCCGAGTGGCCAAGGATGGGCCTGGAATCAAGCAATCATGGAACTCGGGGCGATTATCTGTACCGCAAATTCCCCCAAATGCCCCCGTTGCCCACTGCGTGGGGATTGTCGTGACTATGCCGCACGTCTCGCTGCAGATGACGCATTGGAACCGCTTGCCCCTGCCAAACCCCGTCGTGTTGCCGAACGCAAAGACGCACCATTTGCCGGATCGAACCGTCAAATCCGCGGCCGAATTATCGATGCACTGCGTCAAACACCCCATTCCCTCACCCAAATCCACACGCACTTACTCCAATCTGGATTAAATCTCGACACCACAAAACTGGCTGCGGTAATCGCAGGACTGGTGCGAGACGGCTTAGTCGTTACGACTGATTCGATTATCAAATTACCCGAATAAATCCGGCACCAACATCCACCCAATTTCACTAATCGAACCAAATAATAGGGTTAAAGCCTATTGTGATACACTTTTTGGCAATACGTACAATCAATATAATCGCCATTTTATCAAAATCAATCTAACGAACCGATGCACCAAATTTGGTATGCTAATAAATTAGGAATAAATAATATTTGATTTTCTATATGAATTTTATTGTTAGAATAACTAGACATCAACAAGAAATATAGCCTTGTCAATTCTACAAAATCTGCACTTACACAAATTGTGGAACCATATTCAAACATTCCACAATTGATGTAATCTTGCTTTCCAAATTAATTTATGTCTACTTTCGCACATAAGAAATCTGGTCATTTTGGCTTGAGAATTATGAAGTCGGCTTCGAACACAGCATAATTTCACAAATTCGTTACCCAACATGATGCGTTCGCTCGTGCAAAGACTATGTTCTAATAAATATCTATATTTTGTGCGTTAGTACTTTATTTGAGTGCGATATTCGAACACAGGCTCGAATTATCGTCGACGATTCTATAATTTTACTGAAATCCCCTTTGTATTAAGATTCCATAAAGATTGCCGCTGATGGTTGTATATCGCTCTAAATTTTGCTACAATTTTTTGTGTTCTCATTTGTAGAAAGTATTGAAGTATGCGTCTTCTAGGTTAGATTTTCTTGCCTTAAGTATGATATTCAAGATTTGACACAGCGCTCCCGCTTAGGCAATTTATTCGGGAGTCTTTTCGCCCTCTGTATGTTGACTTTTTATGCATTGCTGGTTGTCGTATCTATTAGCGGTGGAACGTTTATGGCTGACATCCCACTCGATCTCCGTGGTGCAACTGACAATTTTACGTGGGTGACCAGGTACCGTCAAGTATGTTTAACGCCCGTAAGAGCATCAACGCCAGTGAGAGCATCAACTCCCCAAAAGTAGTGCGTTCTAGGCAAAAGTAGCTTTCCATTTTGGGCTGCTATCCCTAAATAATTTCAGACGCGCCACCTCTGAGGAATTCATGCTCCCCAATATAGTCATTTGTATATTGGGGAGTAAAATATTATGAGAATACATGGCATTAAAAACATATTATATGTGATATGCGCTTGCCGAATTACGTTTACCAAACAGAGCACTCGCACTGGCCGTATCAAATGCAACCTATTTGGGTCTACAAAGGATGGCTACAATGTGGGGACACCGGATACTATCCATCGTTCTGTCCTGGCAGTTACTCATTGCCTGTACCACCACCACTTCGCAGACATCCACTATCGGTGGAACACCATTTCCAGCGGGTAGCGAACAACCCAGCGTAAATAGTGGTTTCGATCCCAAACAAGATGGGTTTTCATTCCAAAATTATGGTGAAGCCGACGTCACCAACCTCACCAATGCCGACATGCTGCGTATGTTTGGCGACGTCGTCTGTAGCAACACTCAGCCCGATTGTGCGCTCATCCCTGCCGCCCAAATCTGGATGGAAGAAATCAACCGCGCAATGCAAACCGGACATTGTGAGGGGATGGCGGTGCTGAGTCAATATTTTTATTATGGCGTCCTCAAACCACAACTGTTTGGGGGAACAAGTGTGGCATCACTCGACTTAACAAAAAACCTGCCGCTGCAACGTGAAATCGCATACTGGTGGGCAACCCAAGCTACGTACCCCACCCGTGGTCACCATACCAATGCCGATGCAAACACTGCTATCGAATTGCTCCGTGAAGGTCTGTACAAAGACGCAAAAATCACTCAACTCTATACGATAGGGATGTACACCATCGACCATACTGATGGCCACACGGTGACGCCCATCGGCCTACGGACCATCGACCCAACTCATGTCGTAATCCAGATTTATGACAATAATATTCCCGATACTACCCAAGAAATTATCGTCGATACTGCTGAAAATAGCTGGAAATATACGCCATCAAATGGTGACAATTCAGTGCTTTATTATGGGACTGCGACAAGCAAAAGTCTCGATATTACCGCCACTTCACCTCGCCTTGAAAAGCAATTTTGCAATTTTTGTCCAGGCAACCCGATTACAAAAGGATTTGAAAACCTCACCACGATCCTTTTTTCATCAACATCGACCAAACTCACCACTATAAGTACCCAAATGTCCGCCTATTTTGTTGATCTCAAAGGGAATCGTACCGGGGTCGTATTGGGGCAAGTCTACAATGAAATCCCCAACGCCCAAGTAGATTTTTTACGAGGATCAGATAACCAATGGTCGCAATTGGGGATGCCAATGATTTCTATCCCTGTAGGTGTGGTCGGATCGATCCGCGTCACCGGAGCAGCCAACAAACCGATTAATGTCACAGCCTTCGGGGCAGGCAACGTAGTTTCTGTCCAGAATTTATCTGTTGATGAAAAAACCGCCAGCGACATTCGCCTTGACCAAGCCAAAGGTACTGCCGCTGTCGCAAGTGCCACCGATACGCGACCCAATCTGATAGTAGGCTATAGTGATGGCCAAAAAAACGTCCGCATGACCGTCCAAAGTGTCCATATACCCAAAGGAGACAAAGTCACCGTGGCGGCAGATCGTGAAAATGACAATGTGGCCATCCTCACCAGCCAACCACAGCAAGTGGATGTGCATGTCACCGTCGGGCATACTGACCCCGCCAAGCCACCCCGCGACTTACAGCAAACGCAACCGACCGATGACCAACGCCTCGCACCCATCAGTGAAGGAATGGCACCTGCGCCGGTAGTCGATGACCGCAATCCACCACGCGAAGAGCAACGCACACCGCAAGCGGGGGATAATCAAGCGCCAAACGGCACACCGCAACCAAACGACAATCCCCCCCAAGGTACCCCAGCTACGGAACGGAATGGCCAACAGCAAACTCCTAACGCCAACCCACTTTTGGGCGTGACACCACTTCCGAACGGAAACAATCAACGTCCGACACCGCCTGATAACGGCAATAGCCAACGTCCCACTCCACCCACCAACGGTGATGGCAATAACCCGCGTCCCACTCCATCCGCCAACGGTGATGGCAATAACCCGCGTCCCACTCCACCTACCAACGGTGATGGCAATAACCCGCGTCCCACTCCACCCGCCAACGGCAAACCGTATCCGTAATCTTGGAGAAAAGCACGTTCCTTCCTATAGCAAAAAATCGTCCCGCAATGCGGGACGATTTCCGTATATCAAATTCCACTACAAATCACACGGACAGCAGTACCTCACCAATAGAATGCGTCACTGAATGATGTCGCGGGGCAGTACGTTGCGGCCAGGTTCGATTACTGAGCAATGCCCACGCTACCTTTTTTTGCGGGACGATGGCAACTACTGGCCCCGTAAACCCAGTATGAGCTGCCATTGAATTGAGTGCGGCGGTCGGCATGAAGTTATCCCTCGCCAGCATCCACCCCAAGCCGACACCGAGTTGACCTGCAGGGCTTTGGTTTTGCAGCGCTTGTTGGGCGAGTGCGCGATCAATACCCCATGGACCGTGTCCTTGTAGGGTTGTGAGCCACGCTTGCCCAAATCGCAGCATGTCTGCAGCAGTTCCAAACAGCCCCGCATGTCCTGCGACTCCGCCGAGCACGGCGGTGCTTTCGTCGTGGACCGAACCCCAGACTTCGCCACGCACCGGATCTATTTCAGTGGGTGGTATCCGCGACAGCAATGATGGAGCAGGGTTAAATATCGTTTCGTTCATCCCCGCTGGGAGCAATACGTATTTCAACAAAATTTGCGCAAGTGATTGGTATGTGATGACTTCTAAAATTCGCCCTAGGATTAGTGTATTCACATTTGCATACGCGACCACGCTCCCAGGAATTTTGGTCGGAATACATTCAGTGACTGCTTGCCACAAGGCATCCCCCCCAGCTAACGCTGTGGTCGACAATCGAATGTCAAGTCCAGAGGTATGCGTCAATAAGTGGCGGATTGTGACCGTTTTGGCAGGGCTTTGAAATAAATACTTTGTCACTGGTGCGTCAAGAGATAACCAACCACGACTACACATGGCCAACGCAGCAGTGACCGTGACGATTTTGGTTAATGAGGCGAGATCGTATAGACAATCAGTCGTTACAACTTGGGTATCAGTGTAGCGATGCGTTCCGGCAACCACCGTCAATTGTTGATTGGGCGATGCGACAGCAAGCACCGCACCAGGAAATACTTTTTGCTGCACACCCTCGGTCAAAATTACCGTTAATCGGTCGGCAATGCTCATGGGATAGGGGCACACGCTGGGCGGATCGTCAACCATTTGTCAGCGACAACGGTTGTCCCGACCGCTTCACCACGCCCAGCGCGGTATCGCAGCGGGTCGTATGGGCCACTCGGGCTATTCCACCAATTTCCTTTGGCATCAACCGCCACATCACTGGTCATCCCACGAGCAGTACTATAATTTGCACTATGTCGTTCGATTGCATTATTGCGAAGTGCAAAGCCTATGCCTGGCATTTGCGGCAAACTACTGCGAATTTGCACACCAATTGCACCACCTGCAAACGCATTACACTGCATACTCCCATTTATTGGAGCGGCACTATTAATAACCACATTTGCGCCGCTACTACTAGTAAAAATCGAACCAGATAACGTCAGATTTACAACACTTTGCGCATTAGGGGCCAGCAACGCGAAAGCAGAAGTGCCATCAAGTTGTGTATTTGGCCCAATCCGGCTGTTTTCGATGTTCATACTGCCACCAGCATCGATCGATGCATCGATCATCGAGCCATACGCCAATGAATTATCACGAATCACGCTTTGTTGAATGCTTGTTACTGCATCAATAAATCGAATCTGGCCAATATTATTGTTCATCGTCACATCTCGCAGGGTCATATTTGCCTGTTCGGCATACAGTACCGTCGCCGCCGCACCACCATTACTGATAATGGTCGAAACAATCAAGGCATCACCATTGGGACGTACAAATATGCCACCCCACGGTAAACGCGCGGCAGTCAATCGCACCGGAGCATCGCTACGGCCGAGCGCCTGCAATTTGCCATCAACATACAACGAAATCCCAGTACCAAACCGGACGGTGGTTCCAGGTTCAATGGTTAGCACTGAGCCTTTGCTTACTAACACATCTTTATTTACGATTTTTTCGCCGCTCCAACTCACATTTACCGTTATAACTTCGATCGGATGCGGGACCGGCGTCGCGGTATTTGTCGGAGCAGGCGTATTGGTTGCGAGCGGAGTATCTGTCGGCGCAGGAGTGCTGGTGTCTGCAGGTATTGCGGTATCCATCGGCGGTAGTGTTGCTTCAGGAATCATTGTTGGAAAATCTGTGGCCATCGTTGGATTAAATACTGGTGGGACTTCCGTTGGCACTTCAGTGGAATATTCCGGAGCCGGAGATGGCACGGCGAGACCATTTGCTGGAGTCAACAACAATACATCTTCAGGCCGTTGGGGCACAACCGTAGAGGCAGGCGTTACAATTGCAGTCGTCTCAACTGTCAGACTAATCTCGACCGTACTCGTAACCGGGATATTTGTCCCTGGCGCAAACGTCGGGGTAATAGTCGTGGCCAGCGCTACTGCGGTAGTCGTTTGTTTATATTGCGCGACTTGGGTGCGGACATCCCCAGTCAAATACCATAACAACAAGCCTGCTGCAATGGCAATAACCGCACCGGAAATCAAGAGTTTTTCACTCATAGACTGTCGTCCCACCATTTCGAAGTGTTTAGAACTACAAGCTAGTGTACCATATGCGTATTCAGACATGGTATTCATGTGTCATCGTTCAACTTTTTCATTTTCCGACCCAATAAATAGTAACCGGATCAAAATTTTGTTCAAACAACTATAAATGGGTCTGCAAAGGCATCGCAGTCATGCCGATAAATACCAAAAGTAAAATTGAACACCGAATTTTGCAAGAACATACAACTATTTAAATTTCCATCTTGTCAAAGTCGAACTTATGTGCTATTCTCATTCTGTTGGGATACCGCTACCACCAGCGGATTCAACAGTAGACAAGAGCGCCGGCTAAACCGGCTGACACAGGAGAACACGAGTTATGGCTAAAGCATCAGCAACCCCCTCCGCAGCGGCAATTGCCGCAGCCGCCGCTATCGCAGCCGGCCCCGGTACCGAAAAAGAAAAAGCCCTGCAAGCAGCCATGAGCCAAATTGACCGTAAATACGGCAAGGGTTCAATCATGAAGCTGGGTGAAGCAAGTACCCGATTATCGATCGATGTCATTCCCACCGGTGCTATTTCACTCGATATTGCCCTTGGTGTAGGCGGCGTACCTCGTGGTCGCGTTGTCGAAATCTACGGGCCAGAGTCAAGTGGTAAAACCACCCTTGCCCAACATATTGTTGCCCAAGCCCAAAAAGCTGGTGGCGTCGCAGCCTTTATCGATGCCGAACATGCCTTTGATCCGGCATATGCCGCACGATGTGGCGTCAACATAGATTCATTGCTCGTCTCCCAACCCGACTTTGGTGAACAAGCGCTCGAAATCTGCGAAACGTTGGTGCGATCGAACGCCGTCGAGATTATTGTCATCGACTCAGTAGCGGCGCTTGTGCCCC
>CALQBW020000087.1 GCA_943328915.2 Singulisphaera sp. GP187
CGGGGAGTACAACTACGCTGCCCGGTTCGGTTATCGCGAATGTGCAAGCAGTCGGCATTGGTAACGGCTTCGGGGCAGTACTTAAACGTGATCATAGTGTGAGTTTCTGGGGCTCTCCTCCGACGATTCCGCTGGTTTTCAATCGGAATATCAACGAACTTTCGGTCAATGGACCGCACATGATGGTGTTGAATGCGGCTGGCGAGGTATGGTCGAATCAATTCCAAACCCGCATGTTGGGAGCGATACGCCATATTGCTGCCGGACCCAATTATGGTGTGGCGATTGCCGAAGACGGCAACCCCTCAGTGTGGGCAGCAAATAATGATGAGGGGCTCCAAACTATCCCGCTTAGCGCTACATCGTTGGTTGAAGTGGCCTCCGGCACATACCACATTCTGGCATTGCGTGCCGATGGGCGGGTGGTGGCGTGGGGCGCTGGTAGCCATGATGTCGGCCAAGCCGATGTGCCGTATCGGGCGCTATCCAATGTCGTGGCAATTGCAGCCGGAGATCAATTTAGTATCGCCTTGCGTGAAGATGGCACTCTTGTTGCCTGGGGTGACGTCCCGGCTGGCACCACCAACCAAATCACCAATCTCAGCACCGATCGCAACGTCGTGTCGCTTACGGCGGGCAGTGGGATTGTAGTGGCATTCAAAAAAGGTGCCGCTGTGGTTGGGACTGCCACGCGCATCCCCAGCAGCACTCCTGTGCGCATCCCCAGCATCACGCCGCCCGCATTTGACAATAATTTACTCACAAATCAACTCGGGTGGTACCGGATGGGTGATACGGCGCTCACGTTACAGTATGTTGGCATGGCTGGACCCTACCTCTGTACTGCCCCGTCGGCGTGCCCGCAAAGCGACCCCAATGGAGTGCGGCAACGGGCGGCGCGCTTCACGGCAGTAAATGGTGATGAATTGACCAGCACCGGCAAACTTACGTTGTCAGGTACTTCATTTACGGTGAGCTATTGGATGCGCCGTGACCGCATTAATACGAATGATGTCGCATTGAGTCTTGGTACGCCTGCCAAGCGAACATTTTTGAGCATGGGATTCGATATTGAAAACCGGGTCTATTGTGGTTTTTATGGGGATGATTTACGCAGTACGACCTGGTATACCGATAATGATTGGCATCATTATGCCTGTACCTTTGACAAAACAACCTTGATTCGACAACTCTACCGTGACGGCGTCTTGATTACGCAAGATGTCAGTGGCGGCGCGTTTACCGCGCCCGCATCATCGTTGGTAATCGGCCGCCGCAACGATAATGCCAGCGGGTTGGTGGGAAGCCTCGATGATGTCGTCATTCACAATGTCGCGTTAACGGCCAGTCAACTAGTGACCTATACGAACCTGCCGACCAATGGTCGGATTGCCGACATCAGTTTTGCTGACATCACGTTGCAGAGTAATGCCCCCAATCGGACCCGCTTCGGATGCATCGCGACAATGCCTTGCCCTAATGTGGTAATAGAAAGTCACGATGCGCAGGCATTGTTGTTCACCGGCAGCGAACAAATGCAGAGTAGCGACACACCGCTGTTGACCAATGGCTTCACCGTGGCCTATTGGGCCAAGCGCACGGCGACCGGCCGCAATACGATCGTGATGCACGGTACGACGCCCGCCAAACGATTTAGTACGGGATTTAATAGTGACAATACGGCATATTGTTCGATTGGGGCGACGACAAAAACAAGTGGCGTCATGGATACCAATTGGCATTTTTATGTCTGCGTTTTTGACAAAAATACGGGAAAACTAGGGATGTCCGTCGATGCCCAAGCGTTGCAATTCGTCACGGTGACCTATAGTGACAGTGGGTCAATCCTTATCGGGCGGGCACCCGAAGCGAATACTGGCTTTCGCGGGTATATTGATGATTTGGTCATTTATGGGTTGCCATTGTCGCAGGCCACGCTAGGGCAGTTATATAACAGTACCAATCCGGTCAGCCCAGTATTGACAGTCACTCCCGATATGACCTTGACAGTGACCAAATCACCGACGTTTACCCCCACACCAGTGTTGACTGCACTTCCCTCAGCTTTCAAAACCAAAACAGCACTTCCTGCTACCATTCCTCCCGTCGTTCTCTATAACACCAACACCAGCACACCGAGCAGTACCTCAACACACACAATCACATCTACCTCCAGCAAAACGTTTACGATTACCCGTACGCCTACTCGGACTTTGACGTTGACAATTACTCAAACTCCTACCGCATCGAAGAGCCCGACCATTACGCCAACACCCACAATTACCCTCACCTTCACGATGACGAATGCCCCGTCGGCGACCCCCAATAATGGCACGCCCTACACGCCGACGGACACCAGTACACCGTTTATGTTGACCCGCACGGTATTGGCACGCCAAAGCCCGACCTTCTTTGCGCAAACGCGTACGGCCACATGGTTTGCGTTACGGGCCAGCCAAACAAGCTTGGTATTGACGACTACCGCCATCCCGACGGCGACGTATCGGGCCCGATTAACGCAGACCGCGGCAGTCATCCAAACGTTGACCGCCTACCCGCTACCGTTCACCCCGACTCGGTCGTTTACGCCATACCCATCCCCAAAAAGTGCCAAGGTATACGCACTATTGTGGCCAGATATAGCGCATCTTTATCATCGCTAAATGGAGTTGTTGTTTGGTTGGGCTATTGTTTTCGGAGCAGCGTGATATATTTAATCGCTTCGCGACAAATCGCTTGGAGCAACATAATTTCGCGGCCATTGGGCTGAGAACGGTGGGTCAAGCTCCGCAACGAACGCATTTTGGCGGGAGCACTAGGGCTTTTGAAAAAATCAATCTGGCGCAGGGCCTGCTCGAGCGTCTGCAAAAATTCTTCGATGCGCTCACCGGTTGCGGGCGGATAGACAATGCGTTTGCTTGTCCGAGTCGGCGGCACCGCCATATGGATTTCGTAGCAGACCAACAATACTGCTTGGGCCAAATTGAGCGAGGCATAGCTCGGGTCGGTGGCAATGGTGATGAATTGATGGCATTGGTCGAGCTCGGCCTGTTGTAACCCATTGTGTTCGGGACCAAACAGCAACGCGACTTGGTGCCCATGTGCTGCCTGGTCGATAATCGCCGGCACTGCCACGCGGATGTCTTGGGGCGGTAACGGGGTATCACGGACGCGGGCAGTAGTCCCCACCACCCAGGTCATGTCGCGCAACGCCTCGGCAAGGGTGTCATAGACCTGAATCGTATCAACCACGTCTTGGCTACGATGGGCCACTTGCTCAATCAGCTCGGGAGCGTATTCGCGGGGAGCGACCAGGCGCAATTGACGCAAACCCATGTTTTTGATGGCACGTACAGTCGAGGCTATATTGATTTGGCGCTGTGGGTGGTGCAATACCACGGTAATGGCGTCACGATAATTGGTGGTCATAAACGCTCCTTCCAATCGAACCCTGCTATACTATACCGTGATTGCCGGTAGTGTTGCAATCACCATCCCAATCCAGACAGCGTCTGGTTGGACCGGAGTGTTGATGGATTGGCGAACAACCACGATAGGTGCGCGACACCTCTATATTCATATTCCTTTTTGTCACCGGCGCTGTGCCTATTGTGACTTCAATACCTATGCCAACATGGAAGACCGCATGGCGGCCTATGTCAACGCCTTGTGTAACGAACTACGTGCCTTGCCGCGCATGCCCGCCGCCCCGGCTGTGCCAACCGGCGCACATCCGCTGATGCGCGGTGATTTGCCCCCCACGATCTTCCTCGGCGGCGGCACCCCCAGTATGCTCCCCATCGACCAGATGGCCCAAGTGCTCGAAGCCGCTGCTGCCGTGATACCCTTTGCTGGCGCCGAAATTACCGTTGAGTGCAACCCAGGCACCGTGCTGGGACGCGACTACCTGCGCGATTTACGCAGCCTCGGCGTCAACCGCATCAGCATGGGCGTGCAAAGCCTGAGCGATCCAATGTTGCGCATGCTGGGGCGCATTCATAGTGCTGCTGACGCGCGCGCCAGCTACGAAGATGCCCGTCGAGTGGGCTTTGATTCGGTCAATCTCGACTTTATCTTTGGCTTGCCTGGCCAAACCGCCGACGATTGGCAAGCAACCTTGGCCGAAGCAGCCACGTGGGATGTCGATCATTTTGCCATATACTCGCTGATCCTCGAAGAAAGCACCCCCCTCTATGCCCAGGTGATGGGCGGGCGCTGGAGTGTGCCCGACGATGATGTCACCGGTCAAATGTACGAACACACCATGGAATTCCTGGCCGCCCAAGGCTACCACCAATATGAAATCTCGAATTGGGCCCGCGGTACCGCCGGTGTGGGTGGCTTGCCCCGCCATGCAGGGTTGCATAATGTGGCGTATTGGCTGAATGCCGACTACCACGCTGCGGGTGCCGGTGCCCATGGCCATGTCGCCGGACAACGCTACGTCGATATTTTGGGGATTGACGACTATATTGCCAAAGCTGGCGTGTTGAATTCACCCATCCGCGAGACGACCCAATTGACTGCGGCCGATATATTGGCCGAAACAATGATGATGGGATTGCGCCTCAACGACGGCATCAGCTTTGCGCATATCGTCGATCGCTGTGGCATCGATGTCCGCCAAGTCCATGCCGACGCCATCGCCACCGCCCAATCCCAAGGATTGCTCGAAGTGAGCGAGGTGGGGTTGCGGTTGACGCCCCATGGTCGCATGTTCGGCAATCAGGTGTTTGGGTTGTTTGTGTAGAGACGCAGCAGGCTGCGTCTACACAAACAACCTAAACACGCATCCGCATCGATATGAAAGGCGCCCCCGATGATTGATATAGCCACGGTTTTGCACCAGCACTATGCCATCCCGGTGATGGCAGTCACGGTGGCTTCACGGGGACTCGTAGCCGAAACATTTATCGCCACCGGTGTCGCTGGGGCGCGTTATTTTGTCAAAATCACTCGCACCCCTTTTTTTAAATGCCGCATCCCCACCAGCATGCCTGGTCATGCCGCCCTGGCGCAGCTGATGCCCGCCGCTGTCAGCCACCCCGTGGCCACCCGCAGCGGGCAATGGCATGTGGCGGTGGCTGATGCGCTTGTGACGGTGTGCGATTTTGTGGAAGCCCCATTGTACGAAACATACGATACTGCGGACTTTGGACGTCTGATAGGGCGCGTCCACAACACAACCCCGGCCATCCCGATTCACCTGCCGCGTGTGCAGTTTTTTAGTCATCATGCCCAACTCAAACAGCTACTCAAACAAGCCTTTGACGGTGAGGGCACCACGGCTTGGTACCCCATCCTGACCGCCCGCCTCGCCCCCTACCGCGCCGATTGTGCCCGCTATTACCGGCGCTTGTGCGACCTCGAACAGGCCTACGCCCAGCAGCCAGCCCACCCCTGGGTGGTGACACATGGCGACGCCGGTGGCAACGTGATTGGCTCGGCCCACCAAGGCCTGATGCTGGTCGATTGGGATTATTGTGCCTTGGCCGCGCCCGAACGTGATTTGTGGGTCTTCCAATACGACGCTGATTTTTGGCGGGGTTACCGTGAGGTGGTGGGCGACTACCCCATCGACCCCTACCGTCTGCAACTAGCCACGTATCGCCAATACTTCGATTATGTGTTGTTTATGCTCAGCGAGCTCTATTTGGGTCCCCAAGCGCTCGACCGCCCTGCCATGACCGACAATTTGTTGAGCATGTTTGTGGATGGCTGGGTGCAACCTCACCTGGTCTGACCACGGCTGAGCCCCCTGCCGTGGTATGATGGAAGCTACGGGTGCATTTTGCCCATCAAAGGATTAATTATTTATGTCATCGATTGTCCTCAAACCGGGTCGCGAACGTTCGGTGCGCAACCGCCATCCCTGGATTTTTTCGGGCGCCATCGCCCGTAGCGCGCCGGTCGATGCTGACGAAGTCGACGTCTATAGCGATGAAGGCATTTGGCAAGCACGGGCATTGTGGAGCCAGTTTTCGCAAATCCGTGGCCGCATTATGACGTGGGAACCCAACGAGCATATCGATATCTTGTTTATCCACCAACGCGTCGCCCAAGCCATTGAGTTGCGCTTACGCTTGCCGGCCTATACCGACGCCAACGCCATGCGTTTGGTGCACGGCGAGTCCGACGGGCTACCCGGTTTGATTGTCGACCGCTACGGCGATTATGTGGTCGTCCAGCTGATGTCACGCGGGATGGATGCCCGCCGGGACATGATTGTCGAAGTGCTGGTCGACCTGCTCCACCCCAAAGGCATCATCGACCGCAGTGACGACGACAATCGCTCACTCGAAGGCCTTACCCCTAGCGCCGGCGTATTGTGGGGCACCGCCCCCGATGGCCCGTTGGTAGTGACGCACCCCACCGGCCTGCGCGAGACAGTCGATTTGACCGGTGGCCAAAAAACCGGCGGCTACCTCGACCAAGTCATGAACCGTGTTTCGCTGGCGGCCTATGCCGAAGGCGCCGAAGTGCTGGACTGTTTTTGTTATAACGGCGGCTTTAGTGTGGCCATGGCGCTGGGTGGTGCAGCCTCGATTGTGGCCGCCGACAGTAGCTCCCCGGCTCTCGTCGCCTTGCAAAACGATATCAAACTCAACGGCGCGGCCAGCACCCCCCTCGAAATCGTCGAAGCCGATGTGTTTAAATTGCTCCGGCTCTACCGCGACCAAGAGCGCCGCTTTGACATGATTATCCTCGACCCACCCAAATTCGCCCATTCGCAATCACAAGTGGAACGGGCCACGCACGGCTACAAAGACATCAACTTGCTGGCGTTGCGCTTGTTGCGCCCCGGTGGGATTTTGGCGACCTATTCCTGTTCGGGATTGGTGTCAGCCGATCTCTTCCAAAAAGTCATCTTTGGCGCTTCGATCGATGCCCACCGCGATGTGCAAATCATCGAACGTCATACCCAAGCCCCCGACCATCCTGTATTGTTGAGCTTCCCCGAAGGTGAATACCTCAAGGGGTTGGTGTGTCGCGTCTGGTAACTCTGCCATGCAACTCCCGCTCTTCCCACTGCCTATGGTGCTCATGCCCCAAGCACCGTTGGCGCTCAACGTCTTTGAACCACGCTACCGCGCCATGGTGGCGCAGTGTCTAATGCACCAGCAACCCTTTGGGGTGGTGCTGGTGCAGGCCCGCCAGCTGCATAGTGGTAGTGCCGACGACATTATCCAGATGGAGCAATTTCTGGCCTCCTTCCCCACGGACGCAGACGAATATCCCGCCTATGTACCCCATATCGTGGCCACCATTGCCATCATCCAAGACCATGTGGTTTTGGATGATGGTCGTTTTGGCTTGCAGTGTGTGGGGGGCGAGCGGGTGCAGATTGTGGGTTTGACCCAGCGGTTGCCTTATTTGGTGGCCACGGTGACCCCCATTGTCGATGCCATCACCCCCGCTACCAAAGCCGCCGCCATGGCCATGCACGAAGTCTACGCCCGCTATTGGCGGGCGGTGCAACGCACCACCACGCAGCAGGTGGCGGTCGAATCACTGCCTAGCGACGAAGTAGCCTTGAGTTGGTACCTCGCTCACCGCATGCAGGTCGACAACGATCGCAAGCAAGCATGGCTGACGATGACGGCCACCCAACGCCTGCGCAGTATGATTGTGGCACTGCGGGCCGAAGCACGCACGCTGCCGCTGACGACTCCGCGGACACCGGTCGGTGAGCAATGGAGTTGGAACTAATGGTGGTGGCGATAGGCACGGCGTCGCTCTATTTGCCGAGTATTTTTTCGCTCAAAGAAAAACGCTCGCTAGTCAAATCACTCACCGAGCGCATCAAAGCCCGCTACAACGTGTCGGTGGCCGAAGTAGGCGACCACGAAGTGCACGGCCGTACCCAAATCGGCGTGGCAGCGGTGTCGACCCGTGGCGACCACGCCCAACACCAAATCGAAGCGGTCTTTCGCTTCATCGAAGAAACCCGCCCCGACGTTGTCTGGATCGACAGCGACATCGAATTAATCTGACCAAAAAGAATCCCTCACCGCGCGATCAGCGCGGTGAGGGATGTGCGTAGCGATTACACCGGCATTTTTTTGAAGCCTTCGGCGGCGGCAAGGCCATGGGGGGCCCCCAGTTCGGCGGCCCGGGCGCGTACGCGCTCTTCCCAGCCCTTGGCGTTGTCGAGCTGGGTATGGTGTTCACGGAGCGCGGCGATTTTGGTGTCGAGGGTGCTACTAATATCTTCGAAGTGGTCGGGTTGTTCGGCCGCCCACAGCATCAGCGCTTCGGGGCGCCACAAATCGATGCCTACTTGCATCAACCCTGGCACAAACAAATGGTCGCGGGCCGACACCAGGCCATCGAGCACCGCAAAGCCCACGGCGCGGTGGTCAGGGTGCCACATATACTGCTTCCACGGGTCATGGCTAAAGACCAACGTCGGCTTGAGCAGGCGGATATACATGCACATTTCCAGCCGCAAGGCGGCGGTTGATTCGAGCTCGCCATCGTTGTAACGCAAGTGGATGCATTTATGGCCACCCAGCACATCCAAGGCTGCTTTTTGTTCGATTTCACGGGTAGCAGATAGATGGAAGGGGCTCAGGTCACGGTCGTGGGTACCCTTGTTGCCGTTGGTGACGACGATATAGGTTATTTCCCAGCCTTCGCGGGCCAGCCGCGCCAATGTACCACCGGCGCCAAATTCGGCATCATCGGGGTGGGCACCAATCGCCAAGGCACGTTTACCTTCTGTCATAGTGGTATTCCTTTTTGTGTAAAAAAGCGTGGGGCGCAGGCGTGAATAAACCGAAACGCCGGCGGCACCCAATGCCACCGGCGTTGTGTGGTGTATGCGCTAGCGCACCATCATTGGCATCACGATATGAATGTAGCCATCGACGCCCACCGGCCGGAAGACAGCGGGTTGTTGTTCGGTCTGAGTTTCGATGGCAATTTGGGCCGTCTTGATGGCATTAATCGCTTCTTGCAAAAAGCGCACATTTAACGCAATTTTGTTACCTTCGCCATGCACCATGCCATCGACGATACTGCTGTTGTTACCGACTTCGGCGGCATTGGCGCTGATGTTGATGCGACCGGGTGCGGTATCGCCACCGGGCTCGATGGTCAGGCGCACAATGCTGGCCGAGGCGTTGGCAAACAACGAGGCAACTTTGATGGCCTTGGCCAATTCGCTGGTGTCGACCAATGTGCGGGTAGTGTATTGTTGGGGGATGACCCGTTCGATGTCGGGGTATTTGCCATCGATGACGCGGGTGACCAAATCGATGTCTTCGGTGTGGAACAGCACTTGGCCGCCCCCTGGCGTAATCGTCATCGCCACGTTGCTTTCGCTGCCGGCAATAATCCGGGCCAATTCGATCAATGCTCGGGCAGGGATGATGAGTTCGACTGGCTCGTTGACGGGAGTGGTCAGCGGGATGACGCGTTGGGCCAAGCGGAAGCCGTCTGCCGAAGCCAAAGTGGCATAGCCGTCGCGCAAGCGTAACAGCACGCCGGTCAACACCGGCCGTGAATCGTCGGTGGCCGCCGCAAAGGCAATCTGGTCGATGGCTTCGCGTAATACTTCACACGAAAACACCGCATTGGGCTCGCGCTCCTCGAGGGTTGGCAAGGCCGGGAATTCGTCGGCGTCAATGCCGTTGATGTTGTTTTCGTAGCGAGCACACATCAGTTTGACACTCTGTGAGGTCGAATCGAGCTCGAGGGTGATGCGGTCGTTGGGCAAACTACTGACCAAATCAGTCAGCAACTTGGCGGGGATGGTGACGGCCCCTTCACGGTCGACTTTTGAGCCGATCCAGCAGGTAATCCCCAGCTCGAGGTTGGTGGCTGCTAATTTGAGCCGGCCGTTGTCGGTCGCAAGCAAAATGTTTGACAGCACGGGCAATGTGCTTTTGCCCGCTACTGCATGACTGACAATCGAAAGACCACGTTTGAGGTTTTCTTGCAGACAAGTGAGCTTCATATGCCGTGGCTCCTTAATTAAAAAACGTAATAATAAATTATAACATAATGTATCAATTGAAAATTGAGAATGGAAAATTGAAAATGCCCCACCCCCAACGCCATTTCACGCCAACGTCATGCCATGGCCGTTGCCTGCTACCCCCCCAACGTCATGCCATGGCCGTTGCCTGCAACGGACGTGGAATCTCCGTCCATGACACAATTTTTAGCCATACCTACGGCACAATCCATTGACGTTGCAGAGGAGACCTGTGCCCCCAGCGGCACACCGCTCCACAGGGAGATTGCACTGCACCTGCGGCGCAATGCAATGACGTTGGCGTGAGACCGCTGCCTGCTACCCCCAACGTCATTCCATGACCGTTACTTGTAACGGACGTGGAATCTCCGTACATGACACAATTGTTTGCCATACCTACGGCGCAATGCAATGACGTTGCAGAGGAGACCTGTGCCCCCAACGGTACACCGCTACACAGGGAGATTGCACTGCACCTGCGGCGCAATGCAATGACGTTGGCGCGAGAC
>CALQBW020000088.1 GCA_943328915.2 Singulisphaera sp. GP187
ATGGCAGCACTGCGTAATATGTCGAGCCCCAACACACGTTGGGTTTGCGGCATCGTTTGGGTATGAGCATCGCGTCGCGCCAGCAGGCTATATGCAGCAATCGGCACGAACATCCAACGACCATATCCATCAAGCCACAATGACCGATAAGCAAATCCTGTGGTACTTTCTTGAACTATCAACACCATATGCACCAACATAAATACCCCAAACACCCCGACCCCAATCCACCCCGCCCGCCGCACAATCACCGCAATACACCACAAAGGCAATAGATACCCCAGCACCATCAGCAAAAAACCAAATGGTACCATCGTCAACCGCGTAATCGTCAGTTGCGCAATCATCATGCTCAGTGCACGACTGTCATTGGCAATTTTTTGGGTGGGAGCAGTAAGACCAATCTGCGCAGTCGGCATATTCTGAGGTAACAACAGTGATATTTTTTGCCAATGGGGAGTCGCAGCGATAGTATAGTGCTGTGTGCCCACATCTAGCCCAACCGTAATTGGATTCCCCGGGACTTGATGCCAGCGCATCGTCGCGACCCGCCACGGGAAGTCGGTGTGGAGATTGTTGACAATCTGTGCGGTATTACCAACCCACGACCCATCAGGGTCAGCTCCGAGTGAACCAATTATAGAGTTTTGTGTATGGTGATCGTTTTTAACAGTCATTGATTGGGGGGAATTATTGAAGTCTGTGCGCAATGATTGTGGTTGTTGACTCAACAAATACCAAATCACCCCACTACTTATGCATACGAATAACCCAAGCATCAGGTGTGTTGTATCCCATTGCTGCTTATTATTATTTTGAAACAGGAATAGCACCTTACTCATTTGCACATCCTTCGCAGAGATGTTTTTTACTTATACAACCACAACACCCTATCACCCAATTCTTTTTGGGTAATCACTTTCAATCAACCCCATTACTGCACATACCCCGCTCATGTTTTCACATGAGCGGGGTTTTAGATAACAACCAAAACTCGTCACGCAGCCACGATGTAGTTGGTCAACACACCGATTTTTTCGATTTCGGCTTCGAGCACATCGCCAGCCTTCATGTAGGCTGGTGGCGTCAAACCCATGCCGACGCCAGCGGGTGTGCCAGTGCAGACAATTTGGCCAGCTTCAATGGTCGTACCCAACGTCAAATATTCGATACCCGACGGAATATCAAAAATCAAATCGCCGGTGTGTGAGCTCTGACGCAACTCGCCATTCAAGCGTAACTTAATCGCCAGGGTGGCGGGGTCGGGGATTTCGTCGGCAGTCACAATACACGGCCCGATCGGTCCGCTATTGTCAAGACTTTTACCCTTAAAAAACTGCTGGTGGCGGTTTTGCAGGTCGCGAGCCGAAATGTCATTCAAAATCGTATAGCCAAACACGTAATCCAAGGCATCGGCTTTTTTGACATTTTTTGCCGTACGCCCAAACACATACGCCAATTCAACTTCGTAGTCGAGTTGGGCTGTCACGTTGGGGTCAAGGGGCACGCTATCGCCATCACCACAGACGGTGTTGAGGGCTTTGGTAAAAAACACAGGGTATTCGGGTAATTTGATTTCACTGCCACGGGCGCGTAGCGATTCAATGGCGTGCGCCACATAATTCATCCCCAGACACATTACGTTTTGTTTGGGGCGAGGAATCGGTGCCAGCAAGCGCACATCGGCACGTGCCACTACTTTGGCGGCTGCGGCCAAGGCTGATTTGGCTTGTGCCAACGCCGAAGCACCACCATCAATCAACGCCAACATCGAGGGGGCGACGCTATCGAGTGCCACGATTTCGTGGTCGTCAGCGCGCAACGCTCCGATGTGAATACTGCCTGTTTTTGTTTGGAAAGTCACGAGTCGCATGTCAGCTCCTTTGTCGATTGCGGGTAGGGCTATCCTACCATATCTTGGCGGGGTGCATGCGCCATGACACCACAGCACGCAACACACCAGCATAACTCTGCACGCGCGACGCCCGCAATGGTCGCTTATGCCCCACCACCCATTTGCTCGCCTCAATCACCCATTCGCACCCATACATCACTAATAATCCCAGTCGGACAAGCAGCGCTACCCAAGGTCCAAACGCCAAATAGGCATCGCGGATGCGACTTTGGAAAAACCATACCAGGCGTTGTGCCGGAATTTGCCCGCTACTCTGCCCTTCCAAATGAATCACAACCGCCTCAGCCACATACGCGATGCCATTGGGTTGTGCCGCCGTCAACCGCCGTTGCCATTCGATTTCTTCGGAATAAAGTTGGAATCCTTCGTCAAACAACCCGCGCTGTTGCACTACGCTACTCCGTACCACCAACGCCGCCCCCACCAGCCAATCGGCCCGACAACTCGTCGCCACGGGCACATCGGTCATCAAATAACGCTCGCGCCATTGATTGTGCAGCCAATAGTGACCCAGGGGTGTACTTTCGCATAGATATGAACCGATCGTGGGGAAGCGCCGCCGCGACGATTGCCACTGCCCATCGCCATACCGCAATTGTGGTCCACACCCTACCAACGTCGGGTCGGCATCCATTGTCGCCACCAATTGCGCCAAGGCACCAGGGGCCACTACCGTATCAGGGTTGAGGGTACACACATATGTGGGTGGTGTCTGGGTAAACAAATACCGCAAACCAATATTGTTGCCTTTGGCAAAGCCGTGGTTGGTCGATTCAGCAATGCAAAAGACCTCAGGAAACTCGTGTTGGATCATGGCCGCACTGCCGTCGTGCGAGGCATTGTCGACCACCACTACTTGTGCGACGACCTCCTCAGCCAATACACTTTGCAAACAATTGCGCAAGAGCTCACGGGTGTTCCACGACACGATGACCACCGCCAATGATTTGCTCATATCGACCTCGGGTGATTGAGGCGCCAGAGCGCGACAAAACTCATCAGCACAAACCACGCCATCACACTGGCCAACACCAACCCTACCCACCCATCGCGCCAGCCGCCATGCTGCAAATAGCGGTAATTGAATTCACGCAGTGGCGCCCCGACAAAGTTGCGCCAGCGCACACGCCGCCCTGATTGCGCCATGGTGGCCGCTTCGCGCCTGGCATAGGAAGCTTGTTTTTGCCATAGCTCCGCAAATGTTTCGATGTTGAGATGCATAATATGCCCGTGGAGCTGTTGCATCGTACCGACAACCGTTGCCACCTCGTGGACTTCGATTTTTTCATCATAATGCGCACCGTCGCGGCGCACCAATCGCAATTGATAATCAGGGTACCAGCCACCACCCTGCAACACGCGCCCAAAAAACAGATTATGTCGAGGCACCCATAACCCTGCCACTGCTGCAGGCATGGTGAATATACACGCCGTTAATTCTGCCACCAAATCGGCTTCGACCTGCTCATCGGCATCCAAAAAAAAGACCCACTCGGCACGACAATGAGCTAGCGCCAAATTGCGTTGGCCAGGGAAGCCGCGCCACGTTGCATGATAGACTGTCGCCCCGGCAGCCTGAGCAATCGCCGCCGTATCATCCCTCGAGCGCGCATCAACTAGTACCACCACTTCGCTGGCCCACGGCATTACACTGGCCAAGGCAGCCCCGATATGACCTGCTTCGTCTTTGGCGATAATCGCCACACTCACTGGTAGTTGTTTCGTCATACCCCTACCTCGCGGTAGATGGCGATTTGGGCATGGTAATCATCATGCGTCAATTCACGCCGCATAAATTGACACCATGTCACCCAACGCAACCGGCGCATCCCGAGGCGCAACCAACACAGATGCCACCATTGGTCACGGGGGTGACACCAGCGTTGCCAATATTGGCGCCGGCTCCGCCACAATGCACGTACCATGGCTGCCTTGAATTGGCGCGACGACGCACCACCGACATGCGTAACCTGCGCCGCTGGTACCTGCCAAATTGCCCAGCCCGCAGCATGCACTCGTTGGCACCAATCAATTTCTTCGGCATACATGAAGTATGAATCATCAAGCATGCCTACTGCCGCAATCACTGCCACCCGCGTCACCATGCAAGCCCCCAGCGGGTGATCGATGGCAAATGGTGCACTACCGCCGACTTCTTGGGCATACCGCCCGTTCCACCACGAATCATACAAGCGGCCAGGGGTGATGTCACCGGGCGGGAATAATTCCAGAAACGTCATGCTGGGGGTAGGGAAACGAAATGCGGCCCGTTGCAACGACCCATCGCTATTCAACAGCCGTGGCGACACCACGCCTACCCGCGGATGCGCCTGCAAAAAAGCAACCATATACTCCAACGCACCATCGTGCATGGTGGTGTCGGGATTCAGCATCATCATAAATTCCATCGCAGGATGCGCGTCTCGCAATGCCTGCATCGCTACATTGGTCCCCTTGGCAAAGCCAAGATTGGCCTCAGGCACAATCACCAGTACCTCGGGGAATTCGCGGCGAATCATAGCTACGCTGTCATCACGTGAACCATTATCAACCACGGCAACCACATGCGCGACACTGCTCAGGCGCAATGAAGCCAAGCAAGTGCGTAATAAGTCGCAGGTGTTGTACGAAACAATCGCTACCCCCAACGGGAGTGTGGCTATTTTAGTAAAATCCTGCATACACCCTCTACCAAAATACACCTTGAAAATGCATGAAATGCGTTCAAGGTGTATTGATTACTTGCTGATTACAATCCCCAAATTGTGGATAATGTGGATAACATTGTTAAAAATATTCGTAGTGAGTACCCTCAATATTTAATCAGTCGATTGATCAACGTCAATCCAACGCATGCCGATATCACGTGACCCAGCAGGTCCAGCAATCGGCCCGCGGTCATGCAACCAGTCAATTAATTCGTCGATGGAAAACCAACCAACGGTAAATCGTGTTGTATCGATTGGGTTTAACCAAAAGCGAATTTCGCCATCCATCCATTGCCAGCGTTCCAAGGTATGCCATTGGTGACCGTGGTCTGCCAAAGCAATTTTGGTTTCTTCAAACAACGCCAATAATTCATCAAGGCGCATCGCTGGGGTGCGGCGGAATTCCAAGAGCCGCTGATTAATGTCATCGCGGAGCGCGATTAAACTCGCATAATCGAGGTGGGAAATATCGATGCCCGTCATATACGCACCATCCTTCCTACAATTACGCGGTTCGACACAAACCCCCTCAGAACCGCCGACGATTCCGAGAGGGATGTAATGGAGGCGACGACCGGATTCGAACCGGTGAATAGAAGTTTTGCAGACTTCTGCCTTACCACTTGGCGACGTCGCCCTGCCTCATGCAAATGGTAGCACATGCATATATCAATGTCAAAAAAACCACAACACCGTGCTCATATGCATCTTCGGTTGTCATCAGGTACACGGTCACTTTGTATGCGATTGTTCGGTTGGATAACCACCACCAAGCGTATTGCAATGTGATTCAATCAAGTACTGTTGCAAAGTATTACGTCAGAAAATGCTACAATACCTCAATTCTCGACGATATAAATGGCCATTACTATGCCCAAAGATTGTCGCTACATTCGTAAAATTGTCCGCGCCAATTCGATGCTCCCAGGGAGCATTGAACACCTCGTCGTACAAACACACATAACCCAATGCGCCGAATGTCGTCGAATCCTCAATATGCCCTCACCTACCCTCCTCGGTGAATTACTCAGTACTTCCCCAGCGCCACCACCCCCACAATCCCCCAAAAACAAACAGGTGCAATCCCGCCCCGCCCCCCAACCCGCAAAAAGCAAGCCTGCGCAACCATCCCCTTCACGGGGAATGGTATGGGCACAATCGTTCCTGATCTGCCTCGCAACCATCCTAATCAGCTATCTGGTGGTGATGGGAGCACGGAGCGGCTGGGCAACATTTCGTATTTTCCGTAATCTCACCCAAATCAGTGCCACCACAGCACCCACAGCCACGTTCGCCGCGACCACCCCAACGACGGTTGTACCGACCGTGACGGCTGTCCCCGCAATTGTATTGCCGGCAGGAAGTGATCAACCTATCACGGTCCTCGTGCTGGGCTCAGATCGCAGACCCAATGAAAAAACCCCATCGCGCACGGACTGCGTCATGTTGTTACGGATTAATCCGCAAACCCAACACGTGTCGTTTTTGTCGTTCCCCCGCGATTTAATCGTATCGATTCCCGGATATGGCGCTGCACGTATTAATTCAGCCCATGTCTATGGCGATATCTACCCAGCGTTAGGTGGCGGTGAAAAACTCGCTACCAAAACCGTTGGTCAACTCATCGGCGTACCCATTGATTACACCGTCTACACTGACTTTGCTGGGTTTATCAGCATCATCGATACCCTCGGCGGCGTGCCAGTGAACATCACCAAAGAACTGTATGATGGCCAATTCCCCACTATGGACTACAAATACCGCGAGGTGTCTTTTCATGTGGGTACCAGCACCATGGATGGCATCACGGCATTGACCTACAGCCGGATTCGCCACCCCGACAACGATTTTGAACGTACCAAACGCCAACAACAAGTTATTACCGGGATCGCCAAACGCCTCCAGACCGGGAATTTTGTCGAAACCATTGAAGCCACCGCCAACATCACCGATGCCCTGATTGGCCACGCACATACAGATATGCCCCGTGACCTGATTATCGCAATGGCATGGCAAATGCGTGCCATTCCTACGAACAATTTTACCTACAATACCTTCAGCGATATCTATTACGGCACCGGCGAAGATCGCTACGCCATGTACCCGACCGGTGGGGCCATCAAACGGATTGTCACGCGGTGGTTAGGTCAATGAAGACACTCACCAGCTTTATACGCCGTCATGGCCCCTGGCTTGGCTGCTTCATCGCCCTCATCGCCACCACCATGCTCGACAACGCCTGGCACCGTGGGATTATCACCGAACCCACCCCGTCCATCATCCCCTATGCTGACCAACAATATCTCGGTGTCAATCTTTTTAATATTCAAAACGAACCCAATCCCGCCGTGGTCGATCAATCATTTGCCACTGCAGCGCAGTTGGGGGCACGTTACGCCCGCATTCAAATGCCATGGGAAGATGTCGAAATCCATGGGCGCGGCGATTTTGAAGATCGCCGCAACGCCAGTGACATCCACAGCGCCTGGCAAAAATACGATCACATCATGGCCCAGGCCGACGCCCACCATATCCAATTGATTGTGCGCATCGATCGCCCACCGCTCTGGGCCCGCACCCACAGCGCCGCCACGCCACGGTTTCAAAACGGACTGATTGAAAACGGCGATTCTACCGGGCCACCGGACGACTACCAAGACTATGCCAATTTTGTAGCAACGGTGATCACCCGCTACCCGCAGATTCGGTATATCCAACTCTGGAATGAGCCGAATTTGGCCTATGAGTGGAATTGGCAGTTCCCAGACCCCGAAGCCTTTACCGATTTGTTGCGTCGCGCGAGTACTGCCGCGCGCCACGCCAACCCTGCCATCGTCATTTTGTTCCCCAGCTTGTCACCGACCGATGGCAAAGAACCGCGGATTGCGCCGATGAGCGAACTCGATTTTTTGGCGCGCTGTTACAAAGCCGGGGCCGCAGATTATTTTGATGTGATGTCGGCCCAAGCATACGGCCTCGGTCAGCCACCCGACGAACATCGCTATGTGCGGGTGCGCTGGAGTCCACTCCAGCCCTTCGCCGAACTTGATCGCCCCATCGACACCCGCATCGACGTGTCGCGCATCGTGATGCTCCGTGAAGTCATGGAAGCCGCCGGTGATAGCAATACCGCCGTCTGGGTCAGTGAATTCGGCTACAACAGCGCCCCCGCCAGCATCCCTCCCGAGCGACGGTTTGTGTGGGGACCAACCGTCAGCGAAGCCCAAAAAGGCTCCTATAGCGCCGCCCAAATGGCCCGGGCCCGCCAAGAATGGCCGTGGCTGGGGGTGATGAATGTGTGGATGTTACGCTGGGGTGGGCCGGCTGCCGATCCTGCCAATCCGACCCCCTATTTCGCCATCGTCGACCGCCACTTTACCCCCTATGCCGGTTTTGGTATTTTGCAAGCCGCCAGCCAAACTCCTGCCACAATCGGCGCCGGCGCCCACGCCTGGGGCAATCCGGCCATCGTGCAAACCGCCCCAGGGCAATGGCGCATCAGCGTCCACAGCACCCAAATCGGTATCCGTGGCGGCAGGGGCACCATCAACGTCGCCATCGACGATGCCCCTGCTACGCCGGTGATGTTAACGGGGGGTGATGATATTATCACCAGCGGCCTCAGCGATAGCCCCCACCTCGTCACCATCACCGATTTGCCCACTGCACCCCAAGCCTTGCTGATCTGGCGCCAGCAACCATGGCGCTGGCTCTTTGGCGCCCTACCCCTCGTCTTGACATTCGGGCTGGGGTTGGCTATGCGGCGATTGTTCATACACGCTATCTAAATCACGTACAATCGCTATAGCATTCAGCATCGCATCCTTGACCGCCACCACCACACACACGAGGGGAAAATGCACATGGTTCAGACGCAACTCAGTTCCACCCGGATTGTGAGTGGGGCAGGGGTGGTAGCCACCGTCGGCAATGAAGCCCGTACTCTCGGCATGCAGAGGGTGCTCCTCTTGATTGACCCTTTTTTAGCTACGTCTCCCGCCGGCCACGCCATCGCTGCCGCCCTCAGCGCCGCCGGGCTGACCGTCGTACAATCCACCGCCGTCGAACCCGACCCGGGTGAAGCGGCTATTGTCGCCGGCGCCGCCCACGCCAAACAACACGGCATCGATGGCATCGTGGCGGTAGGCGGCGGTAGCGCCATCGACACGGCCAAAGCCATCGGCTTGATGCGCTATCACGACACTGACCAAATCGCGCCGTTTTACTTTGGGGGTGGCACCACACCAGCCGGTATGTTGCCATTGATAGCAGTCCCAACCACTGCCGGCACCGGCTCAGAAGTCACCTTTGTGGCGATTGTGACCGAACCAACTACCCAACGTAAATTGCTGGTACGTCACACCGTCATCGCCCCCCACCTGGCCTTGGTCGACCCCGAGTTGGCCGCCACGTTGCCGACCAGCCTGACGATGGCCACCGGCATGGATGCCTTGGCGCATGCCCTCGAATCAATGACCTCGACCATGGCGTCGCCCATTAGCGATGCCCTGGCTATGCAAGCCATCCCCGTGATTGTCGAATCGCTGCCCCGCTTGATTCGCGACGGCCACAACCCCGCCGACCGCGCCGCCATGAGCCAAGCCGCCACTGTGGCGGGGCTGGCGTTTTTGAGTGGGCGCGTCCACCTCGGCCACGCCGTCGGTCATAGTCTCGGCGGCGTCTATCACTTGGCCCACGGCACCGCCTGTATCGTGATGATGCCCCAATTCATAGCATTTGTAGCACCAGACCGCCCCGTAGCTATCGCCCGGATTGCTACCGCGTTTGGCTGTACCGCAGCTGAATTCCCCACCGTGCTGGCTACATTTTTACAACGCTGTGGCGTACCCCGCCTCGGGGCATTACTGGCTCCGCATACCCCCACGACCGACGAATTGATTCGCCTTTTTGCCGGCGAAAACCGCTTGATTGGACTTGCCCCCACCCCACCAAGCCATGCCCAATGGCAGCAGATGATCGAGGCCGCATGGTAAATACCACCCGCATCGCCCCTTTGATCCAGCGTGCCGGTTGGCTGATTGCCATCGGCGCCCTGCTCTGCATTCAAATCGCCCCGTTGCCCCTCAAACTCATCGGGGGGCTGGTACTACTGGCGGTGGCGTGGTATCGCCCTGACATCGCCTTGCCATTGGTGCCGGCCACTGCGCCGCTCTACCTCATCCCGGTGGCACTGACCGCCAGTCAAGCCATACCCTTGCACGAAATCGTGCTGTTGATCAGTATTGCCGGCTGGGTGGTCATGCGCTGGCGGTCCAGTCAGCCCGTCGTCACCCTCAGCAACGCCGACTTCTGGCCGGCCTTGCTCATCATCAGCGCCACCGCCAGCCTGCTGTGGGTGCTCCCCGAAGGGCGCAGCGAGGCCTTGCGGAGCTGGCGCTGGATAATCGTCGAGCCCATCATCTGGTTTTTGCTGATTCGCACCGCCATCCAATCACAGCGCGTCACCACCCAAACGCTGATTCGCGTGCTGGTTGCCAGTGGCGCCGTCGTGGCCGGCCTCGGCCTCGTGCAGTATGTCGGGCTCGACCTGGTGCCATGGCTCGGGAGCAAACGGGCCTTTAGTGACAATATCGTGGCCGTAGACAATGTC
>CALQBW020000089.1 GCA_943328915.2 Singulisphaera sp. GP187
AGTTAGGTGGTGCGCATGTAGCATGCGAAGAAATTAGCAATGTCGCAGCCAAACTCATCGAAGATGCACGGATAGGGTTGAGTCCACTCGAAAAATCAACACGGTACGTCACTTTTACGAATAAAGTCCATGGACAGTACCGCTATGTCCGTGAAGCGACCATTATGCAATCACGGTGGGCGAATGCCTATGAATCAACCCTCGACAATTTGTTTGACACCTACAGCGGGTTACTCGAACCAACGATGGCATGGGTACGTGCGCGTACTCCTCGTGACACGCAAACCACTGAACGTGCATACAATTCGGCCACTCGCGCAAAAGCATTTGACATCTTACGTGGCTTACTGCCGATGGCTACCCGTACCAATGTAGGGTTGTTTGGCAATGGCCGGGCGTTCGAATACCTCATCACACGGCTTGGTTCTCACGATATGCGCGAAATGCAACAGATTAGCAATGACTTGCAACAAGCACTTGATGGGCTTATCCCATCGTTTGTCAAACGTGCCAAAACCCCCCGTGGCAGTGCCATGCGCACCTATATGTCATCGATTCGCAAAAAGCTCACCACCATTGCAGGTACACTCCCCAGCGGCGCAATTACCAGCGCCACTCCGCAGGTCACCTTGGTGCGCTATGACGATGATGCGCTGTTGCGGGTGGCAAGTGCGGCGCTCTACCCCCATACGTCACTATCGCTCAACGACGTCAAAGCTCATGTCACCGCTTTACCACTGGCCAACCAAGTAGCCATCATTGCGGCGGCGGCAGGGGATCGGGCGGTACGCTTCCACAAACCGGGGCGGGCATTTGAAGAAGCGCACTACACCTTTGACATCATTGCCGATATTGGTGCCTACCGCGATTTGCAACGCCACCGCATATTGACCCAGACCCGCCAACCCTTTGGGGGTGATTTGGGATATATGGTGCCTCCCGAATTACGCGCCGCCCAGCTCGAAGAACCCTACTGCGTGGCAATCGAACGGGCCAGCGATTTGGCGCGGGCCATCAACGACGAATTGGGTGAGGTGTCGCAATACGTGGTGCCAATGGCTTGTTTGATGCGCTGGCAAGTGACCCTCAATTTGCGTGAGGCCTATCACTTATGTGAATTACGCTCAAGTCCCCAAGGTCACCCAACCTACCGTGCGGTCGCCCAACAAATATATCAAGCCATCGCCTCAGTCCACCCCGAACTTGCCGCACATATGCACTTTGTCGACCTCAATGACTATGAGCTCGAACGCCTTGACGCTGAACGACGCCTCGATAAAAAACTGGCCAAATAACTGCCAGCACTCAACATAAATTTCCCCTCACCGCTACCACCAGCAGTGAGGGGATGTGTTTTGCCTACGACCTCAATTTATGCGGTTGCAGATTCAGGGTCTTCAACTTCTTCGTGGGTATCTTCACTCTCAGAGGCGCTTAAAACCAAACATTCTTCGGCGCGCACGATCGTGCGATAACGGCGTTGCCCCGATTCGCGGTCTTCCCATGTGCGGGTCAACAAACTCCCCAAGACCATTACTCGGCTGCCACGATGCACACTTTTAATGCAGCGATCTGCCAAACGATCCCATAATTCGACAGTCATCCATTCGGATTCGACTTGCATCACACCATTGGTCCGACCGGTCATGCGCTTCGTGCTGATGTTTAATGAACAGACTTTGTTGTCTTTGCCAATGTTCTTGACATCGGGTTCCGCACCAACCCAGCCAATCAATTCAACCCGGTTCAACGTGCCGCGTACAATACGCATTTCAAGCCTCCTTTGGTAAGTCATTCGCACCTCTGTACGAATGTTGCACTTAACTACCGTTGGGCATCTGCAAAAAGGTACGCGTGAATGCAACTATTTTTGGTTTCCTTTATATACGGCGTTGTTTGGGTTGGAGAAGCCCAATCAGTTTGGTTGCTTCCCCGAATGTGAGTTGCATTGCCTCCACATCCAAATCTAAATATTGGCCAACCGCTACATCTATATCGAGCCCATACGAGGTAACTAACCGTTGCAACGTTTCATGTTGGTTTTTGGTGATGGGGCCATCATCACGTTGCTGTTCATCGAGAATCCGACGGAGTTGGTCAATGAATTGCGTCGCTTGACGCCGCGTTAATTTGTGGACATCAAGACGGCGTTCTTGCAAATAAGTTGTAAGTTGCGTTGCATCCCAACCGAGAATTTTTTGGAGTTCATCGATGCGCTGGATTTGTGATGTCAGTGCGCCGCGTTCGCGATCTGATCCATATGATTCACGTGCTTCGAGGATTTGGGCTTCTCCGGCGTCACGTTGTTGGGCATAGATACGCCACCCCAACGCTACTGCGTTTGCAATATCTGCATCACTCGCATCAAGTGGCAATGCAATGCTCTCTTCGATAGTCACATAATCTTCACCAATTTTGACCGCCGCACGGAAGGTACGGGTGACGGTTGATTCATTTGGACGGGCTTGTTTAGTCGCCATAAATCACCCCTTCACTAAAAATTTACCTGATTGGCATTTGTTCGAGGTCAATCACCGCACCCGAAAATGCCGCTGCCTCATCACTCGCAAAAAACGCAATGGCGTTGGCAATTTCGTTGGGGTTTAACAAACGCCCAGTTGGCCGGGTTTTACCAGCATTAGTAGCCCAATCTGATCCATTCCCGAGTCGCTGTTGCAATTCATTTTCCCCTTCGCTATTGGTCCAACCCACATTCAATACTTGGACGCGGATGCCTTCATGGCGATGTGCAGCTGCCAAATTGCGCGATAACGTGACCAAGGCCCCTTTGCTGGTTGAATAGGCAAGCAAGCTGCTCGCCCCTACATATGCGTTGAGGGAACCAATATTGAGCACCACAGAACCATTCGGATTGCCACGCAAGTAAGGCAACGCATGCCGCATAATCAATAGTGGGGCACGCACATTTATGGCCATCATGGTGTCAAAAAAATCAGCATCGGTTGATTCGAGTGTACTCCTCGTCACTGATGCCGCATTATTGATAATCACATCTATTTTGCCAAATTGCTTGGTGCTTTCATCGACAAACTGGGCACTTGCATTGGCGTCACGTAAATCAACACGAATATACTGTGCGCGACCAGCACCATAGGCGACTAATTCCGCCGCAGCCACTTCACCAAACCCACAAAACGCTACGTGTGCACCTTCATTCAATAGTCGTTGTGCAGTTGCCAGCCCGATACCGCTGGTTGCCCCACTTATCAACACCACTTTATCTTCAAATCGGTGCATAGAAAGCCTCTTTCACACCTTCATTCAGTCGCCGTTTCACGATTTTTCAATTATACGGTTTTTTTGATCCTACAAAACATGACGGCGCTATCCACTACAATGAGGGAACTAGTATTCCCCTTGCAAAACAGAGGAGCCACGATGCAGGCAGTCATGAAAATCGCCCCTGGGATTGGGAATGTAATCCTAAGTGCCATTGATATCCCCAATGCAACGCCTGGACATGTCATCATTGAAGTCGCATATGCCGGTATTTGCGGGACCGATTTACATATATACCACGATGAATTCCGCACTGTCCCACCGGTGGTACTCGGGCACGAAATTGCAGGCACAATTGTAGAAGTGGGCACACATGTCCATGATATCAGCGTCGGAATGCGTGTTACGACAGAAACCTATTATCAGACCTGTCAACAATGTCGCCATTGCCGCAATGGACGGCCAAATTTGTGTGTGCAACGCAAATCAATCGGATCTGCGGTTAATGGTGGATTTACCCGCTATGTACGGGTGCCCGCCACAAACATCCACCAAATCCCCGCTAATGTTAGTGACCAATCCGCGGCATTAACCGAACCACTGGCATGCGTCATCAATGCCATTGACCTTAGCCGGATTACCACTGGTGATATCGCCGTCATCGCTGGTCCGGGTGCCATTGGCATGCTGACGCTCCAAGTGCTTGTCGCATCCGGTGCAAAGGTCATCATGCTGGGAACCCCGGCAGATGCGACTCGCCTCAGTATAGCCCGCCAACTCGGGGCAGCCCATATCATTGATGTCAGCACCGCAGATGTTGGTCAGCAAATCGAAGACATGACGGAAGGACTCGGTGCTGATATTGTGATCGAATGCGCAGGTGCAGGCCCTGCTGCTCAGCAATTACTGCAATTGGTCCGCCGTGGCGGCCGCTATACCCAAATTGGGCTTTTTGGCAAACCAATCGCCTGGGACATGGATCAAGTGTGTTACAAGGAACTAATCGTCACAGGGAGTAACGCCAGTGTGCCGCACGCCTGGAACCGCGCATTGCGTTTGCTTGCAAGCGGGCAAGTCAACACGCAAGCCATCATCAGTGCCGTATACCCAATCAATCAATGGCAAGAAGCATTTACCCAATTCGAAGCCAAGCAAGGGCTCAAAATATTACTCACCCCACTTGCTGATAAATGATTCAAAAATCGGTATACTACCTATTGTGAAGAAACGAAAGGATGCACCATGGAATTAACCATCAATCAAAAAACATATCCCATCCCCGACAATGGCGATAGCCGCCCGTTGTTGCTGGTATTACGTGACGAACTAAACCTTACCGGCACCAAAATTGGCTGTGGTGCCGGGATTTGTGGTGCCTGTACCGTCCATATCGACGGCGTACCGACCCGATCATGCCAAACCCCGGTCAATAGTGTGTTAGGCAAAAAAATTCGTACGATTGAAGGATTAGCCGATACTGATGGCACGCTCCACCCCGTGCAACAAGCGTTTCTCGACCTGCAAGTACCCCAATGCGGTTGGTGTATGAGTGGCCAAATAATGACCGCAGCTGCGTTTATTGATAACACTACAACCCCGACACCTGAACAAATCATCACTGCCATGGACAAAAACTACTGCCGGTGCGGCACATATTACCGCATCCGCCAAGCAGTGGCCCATGCCGCCACCCTCAAAAAAGAGGCCACGTCATGACTAATACACCTCCCAAACGCTGGCGGGTAACACGTCGTGGTTTTTTGATCGGACTTGGTGGGGCAAGCGTCCTTACCCTCGGCTGGGCAGTTGGTTTACCCATAATGCGCATGGCTATCTCAGAAATGGTCGAAGGCACCGAGAAACCATACAGTCGTGGTGCACCTAAAGTGAGTCCTACGGTCTGGTTTACGATTCATGCTGACAATAAAATTACCCTCAATGTCCAAAAAATCGAAATGGGTCAAGGGATTTTGACTGCCCTTGCCCAAATTGCTGCGGATGAACTCGATATCGCATGGGAACGTATCAGTGTGCACATGGCGAATACCGGCAGCGGCGTCGATGACGCAAATGGGACTGGAAATAGCGAAAGCGTCGTTTCACATTATTTGCCATTACGTCAAGCAGCGGCGACGTTAACAATAATGCTCAAAACTGAGGCTGCGCGTCAATTGGGAGTACCCATTGAAAATCTCTCAATCAAAGATGCTTCTATCACTGCCAGTGATGGTCGCAGCCTGACGTATGGCTCAGTAGTGGCTGCCCATCGCGGAGACTGGCTTGTACCCAAAGAAGCACCGATGCTCAAGTTAAATAGTACATTCCGGTATATTGGGAAATCTCAGCCACGGGTTGACCTGCCTGACAAAGTCACTGGCAAAATCATCTACGGACACGATATGCGGCTTCCCAACATGTTGTGGGGAGCAGTGGCACGACCGCTCAAATTTGGGGCGACGATTGCCAGTGTTGATCCCAAAAATGCCGCTTCAATGCCCGGTGTGCATACGGTTGTTGTCGAACAAGGATTTGTCGGCGTCGCCGCAGAAACCAAAACCCAAGCCCAAACTGCGCTCAATGCGATGGATATCGTATGGCAAGAACCTGCCATACTTATCACCCAACAAGCCATTGAGGATGCGGTCACCGTAGACCCAAACCAAGGTGTGGTAATCCAACACGATGGGGATCCCGAAGCGATATTACATTTCAGCTCTCTCGTAATTGGCCAGACATACCGAACCCCCATGGCAGTGCATGCGCATCTCGAACCCCAAGCCGCCATTGTCGATGTCCGCGATGATGGAATCGATGCCTGGGTGTCAACCCAGGTCCCAAGCGGTATGGCAAGTGGGATTGCCGGCGCAATTGGGCGTAACGCGAGCCAAGTAACGGTGCATCCGGTATTCATCGGCGGGGGATTTGGTCGCCGCCTGGATGCCACGCTTGGAGCCGAAGCAGCGCGACTCTCGGCCGCCGCTAAACGTCCCGTCATGATCCAATGGAGTCGCGCTGAAGAATTCCGCAATGGCTACGTGAGACCCCCCACGCATCATGTGATGCAAGGCAGTGTCAACGAAGAAGGATTTATCACCGTCATAGCACATCACCAAGCGAGTGGTGATGTGCTCCTGCCGATCTTCCCTGGGTTGGTTGGCGATATCTTGGGTTGGGACATCGGCGCAGTGCGCGGTGCAAAGCTTTTCTATACTGCGAAAGTCGGCAAACAAACCGTTGCACAACGCGTCAAACTTCCCATTGCCACGAGTTTTTGGCGTGGGCTGGGGTTACTCGCTGACGGCTTCGCCATCGAAAGTTTCATTGATGAACTTGCCAAAACAGTAAACATGGACCCTTTGGCGTTCCGCCTCAAAAACCTCCCCGACACCCCTTTTGGGAATCGCATGAAAAGGGTTTTGCAGGCGGTAGCTGATTTGGCCAAATGGGGAACCCCACTTCGCGCAGGACGGGCATACGGGATTGCCTGCTCGGCAGATGCCGGCACGTGTGTTGCGCAAATCGCTGAAGTATCTGTTTCTGGGAATATCATAAATGTTCACCATGTGTATGCCGCAGTCGATGCTGGGCTCGTGATAAATCCTGATGGCGTCAAAGCACAAACCGAAGGTGGAATAATGATGGGGGTAAGTTCTACATTAATTGAAGAATTCTTGGTGGTTGATGGTGGGGCAGGAGCTGTCAATTTCGACAAATACCCCTTGCTCCGCAATAGCCAAGCGCCTGATATCAGTGTGGTGATCGTCGGTGATGGTGATGCACCAGGTGGCATGGGGGAGCCCCCGATTGGTCCGGTTGCGGGGGCAATCGGCAATGCAGTATTTGCATTGACTGGGCAACGGTTAACCTCACTACCTCTTCGTCTCATATAGCTATTATCGGGGAGTGTTGGTGATGTCTTGGTACCACCAACATTCGCCCGAGTTTATTTGCATTGTGCTCTTTTTCACGTTATAATTGACCACGGTTGGGTCAGTAGCTCAATGGCAGAGCACTCGCCTTTTAAGCGAAGGGTTGTAGGTTCGAATCCCACCTGACCCACCAACCAATTAAAAGTTATGATAATTCAAATACTCTAAAGTATTCACTGATTATCACTCCAAATAAACTCATGACTGTCATAACTAGCTATTCCGATGCGACTCCACTTGTCCAGCCAAATGCCGCTACCTGTGGAGTTTTCATCTATTCCTCACATCGTTGTATTTTTGACAACAAAGATGGCGTTATAAAAACCCTCGTGGATACGCTTATTTTTGAAAATACCATTCCCTCAGAAAACACGCTTGCTTGTTTCCACAAAAATGAACTCGTTCATGTGATACCTCACAAAATAAAGTCCACCTGTGAATCACCCAACGCAATGTAAGCGCATAGTTCGTTTTAAAAGCATTTAATTAACTACATCGCTATTATTATCCATCCAAATTGCCATTCGATAGGTGGTAAGCTTCTTCCCGAATTCTTCTCCTGTGGTACACTACAACCATTCAAACAACGAGGAGCAGGGAATGTCTGCACCAGAATTGCGTACCGCTCGTGTCACCCATGCCATGGAAGATTACCTCAAAAGTATCTACGAATTGGGGCTCGATCACCAACATATTACCACTTCATTAATTTCTGAGCGCATGAGCGTAAAGCCAGCTTCAGTAAGTGGCATGTTGCGAGTGCTTGCAGAAATGCATCTGGTCAGTCATATGCCTTATTATGGCGTTACTCTTACGGCGACTGGCCAACAAATCGCACTAGAAGTCCTGCGCCATCACCGCTTAATTGAGCTGTATTTGGTCGAAGCATTAGGGTTTAAATGGGATGAAGTACACGACGAGGCCGACCGACTTGAGCATGTCATTTCCGAAAAATTTGAAGCGCGCATTGCCGATTTACTCGGTCAACCCACCACAGACCCACACGGTGCGCCGATTCCCGCAATTGATGGCACCATTCCGCCTGATGAGTCCATCTGCCTAGCCGAAATGACATCCGGTGTCAGCATGCGCATCACGCGTGTACGTGGCGACAAAGACACCGACCGTTTGCAGTACCTTGCTTCACTCGGACTGATTCCTGGAACTGATATTACCGTGTGTAGTATTGCCCCGTTCGACGGTCCAATGACTATCCAAATAGGTTCCCAAACGGTGCCACTCGATCGCCGACTGGCCCGCCTGATCTACGCCACCTCCAATGCTCCCCAATAACACATTACCCACTACATTTGTGCAATTAATGGTGAGTATGCATGGTGAATTGGGACAGGCATGGTGTGATAACCTCCCTGCACACCTTGACACATTAAGCACGTTATGGCAAGTTGATATCGGTGACGCATTCCCCCTCAGTTACAATTATGTTTGCCGCGCCACGCGTCGGCATGACGGTCTTCCTGTGGTCATCAAAACATGCCTCAAAAGCAATGAATTCCCCGGTGAGCTCCAGATGCTCCGTCATTATGCCGGACACGGCGCCGTACAGTTACTCGCAGCCGACGAGGAGCGCTACGCCATGTTGCTCGCCTATGTAGCACCTGGGACAACCTTGCATGCTGTGGTCAGTGACGACGATGAAGCCACCACAATTGCGGCCCAGCTTATGCGCCAAAGTATTAGCCCTGCACCCCTAGGGCACACCATGCCCCATACCAATGATTGGGCCAAGGGATTCACAAAACTCCAAACAATCCTCGGCCCTCAATGCACTCCATTTATCCCATCCGATGTCACATGGGCTACGCAAATTTTCCGCGAACTCGGCAATGGGAGCAGCATTTATGCTCTTCATGGTGATTTACACCATTTCAACATCATTCAGTCAGGCTCCGATTGGGTCATTATCGATCCCCATGGGGTCGTGTGCGCCGATCCTGCCTTTGAATGCGGAGCGTTTCTCCGCAACCCGCATGATGTACTCCAACACCACCACGATATTGCAGCATACACTCAGCGACGTATTGAAATAATGAGCGAAATCCTCGCAGTCACTTCCCAACGGATTGCGTTATGGAATTTTGCACAAATGGTACTTTCGGCATGGTGGTCATACGAAGACAGCGGAGCGGTCGACACCGATGCGATGGCACTGATACACCCGTTTCGCGCTATAGCCCTTCGGTATCGCTAATTAGGGGGTTGCAGTTGGACGAACTGGCAACGTTGTCGAGAAAGATTGCGGTTGATCATTCGCATTGCCATAATAATTCAACACATATTTGGTTTTTGGCACAAATCCCACATCATCAACCCAAAAACTACTGATAAGTGAATCGTCATTGGTTGTTTGAATCGTAATCACGACTGATTGATTTTTATAGGCAGTCAAATTAAATGTCAACTGAGTCCATTTATTAACGGGCTTTTCTTTGCATAATTCAATTTTGGTGAGGACCACATCATTGACAAGCACTTGGGCGTAATCCCAATAATTTGCTCCGCTTTTGATACAAAAATCATTCGATTTCGCTAAGTAATACATACGTAAATACGGTGCATTTGCCGGTACGGTTACCGTCTGAGAAATTTCTGAAATTGCATTTATGCCTGAAATCTCGGCATCAGCGCCGCCAAACCACACATAATACGACCCTGACCGCGATTTTATAATCTGCTGATTGGTAACAAGTCCATCATATTGAATATTGTAATTTTGTGTCGATTCATTCCATCCCTGATGCCCCGTTTCGAAACTTCCATTGCTTACACGCATCATCCAGTCTGGCATGGGAGTGATGGTTGGCGTAATGGTCACCGTCTTGGTGTTGGTGTGCGTTTTGGAACTGGTTCGGGTTTTGGTGATAGTGCGCGTGTTGGTGTTGGTGCGCGTCAAC
>CALQBW020000090.1 GCA_943328915.2 Singulisphaera sp. GP187
ATGTATATCGAATAGTAATGAAATCAATGCATATTTTTTCGTGGAGACTTTAAGTGATTCACGCAATGACCGTATCATCAATCAAAAACGACAGCTAGCGAATTGTGATTATGGATGCGTTGGAAAAAACGAAAGCCCTCCCGGCAATTGCCAGGAGGGCTTTCGTGCAAAACAACCAATTTAGCTTTGGACGGCTTCGATTTCGATGGTGATGGTGACGTCTTCACCAACCAAAATACCCCCGGTTTCGAGGACTACATTCCAGCTCAACCCGTAGTCCGCACGGTTGATTTTGGTGCTGGCATTGAAGCCGGCGCTGGTGGTACCCCATGGGCTTTTGGCTTTGCCAACAAAGTTGGTGTCGAGAGCGACGGGGTTGGTTACCCCTTTGACGGTCAAATCGCCATGAATCTTGCCGGTGTTTTCGCCAGTCACTTCAATCGACGTGCTCTTGAAGGTGATATTGGGGAAGGTGGCGGCATCAAAGAACTCAGGTGAAGCCAAATGCCCATCGCGCTTTTCGTCGCGGGTATCGATGCTGGCGACTTCGATGGTGACTTCGACGCTCGAATTCGTTGGGGTCGTTTCGTCGATGGTGATGGTGCCGCTGAACTTCTTGAATTGACCACGCACGGTCGAAATCATCATGTGGCGAACGGCAAAAGAAACTTCTGAGTGACTCGTATCGATGTTCCAGGCCATGATCTGTGCTCCTTGTTATAAACGAATTGTCTTAACTGACAAAATGACTATACCAAGTGGTTGTGAACACCAGCGTAAACAGGACGTGAACATTGTGAATCTTGAGTTTTTTGTGGGAATTAGTGGCGTTGTCGCATTTGTGCAATGTCGTTTAAAAGCTTTTTGCGTTGCCCCATAGTCGCTAAAATTTCGGCTTGATTGAGCAATTCTGTCGCTTCTGTTTTCGACACTAGTGGCGCCAACCAGATTCGGATTTGGGTTGCCAAATGATGCACACCCAGCGTTTCCGCTTGCTGGAGTGCATGTTTGAGGGAGGTACGAGCCCGTTGTTCGTCTTCTTGGGCGCGCGCTACCAAGCCGAGGTTGGCATGTAGGCCTGCGATACGCTCGGGCATTCCATAGCGTTCAGCGATGCTCAGCCCTTCATAAAACATTCGCTCGGCGCCGCTGATATCACCTTGTGCCAAGGCAATTTCGCCAGCAGTAGAATGCAAGTAACTTTGAATCATATGCATACCGGCACGTTGAGCGAGGCGTAATCCACTGCGTACATGCCGTTGTGCTTCGTCGTAATGACCGAGCAGCTGCAGGTGATAAGCCAGATTGTTGTGCGCCAAAATATGCCAGGTGCGCCCATGGTGGGCTGGTGCCTGTTCGGCCGCCACAAGGGCGTCACGATAGCGAGTGACTGCGGCGTCGATATCCCCTTGTTGCGCCAAAATTCCCGCTTGTTCAAACAAAATCCGCGGCAATATATCAGTCGCATTGAGTGTGCGGCAATGCTGTTCGGCACGGGCGAGTAATTCACCGGCATGCACCAAATCGACCCCTGCCAGCGAATACGCAGTGCCACATGCAAGGGCGGCATGCATCGCAAGCGTTTGGTCGTGATGGTGCATGAGTGGGGTGGTAATCGCGATGACATCGTCGTAGCGGGCCAGCGGGATGTAGCTCCGCGCCAAGGCAATCCGCGCCTGATCAGCAATCAGGCAGTCGCCACTCGCATCATTGTGGATGGCCTGTTGGAATGCGTCCATGGCTGCTGCTGCTTCACCTGCCCAAATCAATGTTTCACCCAGTTCGAGCCATAACAGCGCTTGGGCATCGTTGGGGGTTGCCGCAATCGCCATGCGCATATAATAGTCGGCTTCAGCCCAGGCTCCTAGTTGTTGGGCATGGCGGGCCGCTGTCAAGGCGTGTGGTGTCGCCAATTCGGGGAGTCCTGCAATTGTGTAATGTTGGGCGATTTGGGCATGGGGTGGTGGAATTTGCTGCGCAAGATAGACGGCTTCGCGGAGATGGAGATCGGCGATCCGGGCAGGGCCAGCGTGGGCGATGATACTTTCCAAGGTCAACACATGATCAAACCGCCCGTGCTGGGGAGTGACCATGCGGATAATTCCTTGTTGGGTGAGTTCATCAAGGGCATCGAGCGTTTCTGCCGTGGTGAAATCTGCCATGGCTTGGGTTTGCGCCACACGAAATTCTCGGCCACAAATCGCTGCTGCATCGATAAACTTGCGGGCACGTGGGCTGAGCGCATTGATGCGGGTCGCAATCAAATTGCGAATAGCTGTCGGCACTTCAGTGATGGTCATGTCGCTGTGGCGCAACAATTCCACCAACATAAAGGGATTCCCTTCCGCACGTTGGATAACGTTGGATGTCACGTGTGGCTGAAGTTGGTGGGCAAGTTCTTGGGTTTCGTGGTTACTCAGCGGTTGCAGGGGAATGGTGGTGAGCAATTGTTGGCGCTGGGCATGACTGAGCATGGGTTGCAGGCTATGCGCTGTGTCGCCACCACGCACCGTAATAATGAGTTGCCATTGCAGCTCGAGTCCCCGCCGCACAAATTCGGCCATAATCCGCGCCGAGGCATCGTCGAGCCATTGGGCATCATCAACAAAAACCGCTACACGACGTTGTTTGCCAAGATGTTGAATGAGTAACGCGAGTGCTTCAGGCAAACGTGTTTCACCATTGTCAGGGGCAAATGCATCAGGATCACCCCCCGGTAATTCTGGCCACAAACGGCGTAATTCACGCTGCCAGACTGGCGCCAAAATCGCGTTTTGGCGTAACGACAGCAGTGCAGGTGTCTGTAACAACGCCCGTATCGCCGTGGTGAGCACATGGTAGGGTAAGTGCTGGTCCCCTTCGAACGCCGTGGCATGGATAATCAATGCGTTACTGCGGCGTAAATATTCACTCGCTAAACGGGTTTTGCCAATCCCGGCATCGCCACGTATCACCACTACTCTGCCGTTCCACGGTAACCCATGCAATGCGATGAGTTCTGCTTTGCGCCCGACAAACGGTTGATGCGGAGCAATGATTGGTTCTTTGGGAACAATAGCCTGGTATTTGTCGGTCACAATTTCATGATAGAGTGCCGTAGTTGACGGCATCGGAGGCACGCCCAATTGATCATCGAGCGATTTTTGGAGGGCTTCGTAGTAGCCAATCGCCCCGGCCCGATCGGCCCGTTGGTAGGCGAGTTGCATCGCAAATTGTACAATATCTTCGCGGAGCGGCTCATAGCCAATCGCAACCGTAATTGCCATCGTTGCACTGGCTATGTTTTTGTTGTTGAAATGAAATTGGGCTTGTTGATAGCAGATATCTGCGAGGCGATGTTGCCAGCGACTCCGTTCGCCAAACACCCAGCGTTCGAACGCCACCGAATCACCCACTTGGATATCCGCCAAAAAGTCGCGCGGTGGTGCATTGATGAAAACATCAAGATCGGGATGACCTGGTGACAAGGTGCTGAGTGTGCGGGTATCGACCCAGATGTCTGGGCGCAAGGCGATTTGTTGATTATCGCTCACGATAATATCACCACACGCTACTTTAATTTGATAGAGTGCGGTGCGTAATAATTGGCGGGCAGCATCGGGATCATGTTCGGGCCAAAACAATGCTAAAAAGCGCTCTCGGCTGAGCGCTTCAGCGTGGGCTGCCAAATAAAAAATCAATAGGCGTGGCCGGCGACGCAATTGTATTGTTTGCACATCATTGCGGGCAATTTGCGGTATTCCTAATAAATGAATATGAATAGGCGCTTGGGAATGCATGTGGTTTTACGCTATTTCAGTTGTCAATGCCTGGTACGTCAATGCTCCATCTTTGCCAACGCGAGTCATTGTTTGAATGATTAAAGCTCGTAATTATGCCGGCGTGCGATTTCTTCTTTGTGCTTACGACGCAAGACATCGCGTTCTGAAGGACGCAAGGTGCGTTGATAACTGTCGAGGATTTTTTCAACTTCGTTATCAATACCCTCTTCGATACGCAAATCAGCAGTTATATGATCGACAATGGTCTTGATTCGCAGACCTCGCGCTGCTTGAGGTTTGCTGCCAGTAGGGTCTTTGTAGTTTAACAACCCACGGGCATCTAACTCATCATGGAGTCGTTCGGCGAGGCGGTAGATTTTTTCTTCTGAGAGTCGCATTCTAGTCCTCCTCATAACAGATTAACTTTATTATATTACAATCCAGTACAACGGCCGCATCCTTACGCGTTTGATGACATAATAAAAATATTACGTCGTTTGATACAGATGCAACCACATATCGTGTTGTTTTTTGTCAAAAGGAGTTGACGATGTCTTTTATTCCATCATCTGAAATAACCCCTGAAGCACTTTTTTGGAGTCGTCGTCAATTCATCCAAACTGCCATAGCTGGGGCTGCCGTGTCAATCGCGAGTTGTGCTGGGACGAATGAGACAACGAACACTGCACCGACCCAAGACGCTGCTCCATTACCCACCACCCCAATTGAACCTGGCAAGATCGCACGCACAAGTGATGAACTCGGTCAACCACTCACCGAATTCGCAGCCGTCACCGGTTACAACAACTACTACGAATTCACGACTGACAAACAAGCGGTAGCGGCTACTGCCGCCGGTTTCGTTGCAACCCCATGGTCGGTCCACGTCGATGGTTTGGTTGCCAAACCACGCCAATTCACACTCGAAGACATCCTCAAATTAGGCAACGAAGAGCGTATATACCGCCTACGCTGTGTCGAAGGTTGGTCGATGGTCATTCCTTGGTCAGGATTTCCCCTCAACAAATTACTGTCCCTCGTCGAGCCCACGAGTGCTGCCAAATATGTCCGTTTCGAAACCCTCAACGATCCTGCCCGCATGCCAGGCCAAAAAGAACCGTGGTATACCTGGCCCTATGCGGAAGGGCTGCGCCTCGATGAAGCAATGCACGACCTGACCCTCATCGCCACCGGAGTCTATGGTAATCCCTTGCCTGCCCAAAACGGCGCGCCATTACGCCTCGCCGTACCCTGGAAGTATGGCTTCAAAAGTATCAAAGCCATTGTGCGTATTACGCTGACCGACACCCAACCGACCTCGCTTTGGATGGCCGCTGCTCCTGGTGAATACGGCTTTTATGCCAATGTCAATCCGCGCGTCGACCACCCCCGCTGGTCCCAAGCCGACGAGCGTCGCATCGGGGAATCAGGCCGTCGTGAAACTTTGATGTTTAATGGCTATGCCAAACAAGTTGCCTCACTCTATACCGGTATGGATCTCCGCAAGTTTTTCTAACGAAAGATGGTTCATGAATCGACACTACATTCGCATTTTCGCTCATGTGATTGGCTTTTTTCCCGTACTCTATTACGCTAGCACGCTCTTGCGCCACGGCTGGCCGTTGGATCCGGTCGCGAGCTATACCGCTGCGAGCGGTACGGCAGCCTTGCAATTGCTCGTCGCCAGCCTCGCAGTCACGCCACTCCAACACCACAGTGGTCGAACAACACTCGGCGTAATGCGCCGGCCGCTGGGGTTGTACGCCTTTGGCTATACCATGGTGCATCTGCTGGTCTATCTGATGCTCGATTACGCCTGGAATTGGCAACAAATCAGCAGCAATGTCTTTGAAAAACGTCATTTGGTTGCGGGGCTCATCGCCACCGCCTTGCTCATTCCCCTCGCACTGACGTCGACGGCTGGGTGGCAAAAATACCTCGGGCGCTGGTGGAAGCGCCTACACCGTATCGTCTATGGCGCGGCGGGCTTGGCAGTGTTGCACTATATCTGGCTCGTCAAAAGCGACACGCGCATACCTTATTTGTACGCGACGATTATTGGCATATTGTTGCTTATGCGGTTGTTGCCGCCCCGGAGGGTTGCTCATGCTCAATCGCGCTGATATTGCCGCCGTCGTCTGTGATCTCGACGGTACCGTTTACCTCGGCGACCACGTGATTTCTGGCGTCCCTACGGCCATTGCCCGCTTGCGGGCTAGCGGGCGCCGGGTGTTGTTTTTGTCTAATAACCCCACCAAAACGCCGACAGAATATGTGACCAAATTGACCAAATTGGGCATCCCCGCCACCAGCGATGATGTACTGACCTCGGCACTCATCATGGCCGAATGGCTGGCAGTCCAACCGGTAGCTCCTCGCGTCTACGCCATCGGCGAGCCTGCCTTAATCAGCATACTCCAGTCCCATGGCGTGCAATTGAACGATGTACCCGGCCAAATCGACTATGTGCTGGCTTCGTTTGATCGCACTTTTGCCTACCCCAAACTCCAAATTGCCTTTGATGCGGTGCGCGCTGGTGCCAAACTCATCGCCACCAACCCCGACAAATACTGCCCTGTCCCCGGTGGTGGCGAACCCGACGCCGCCGCGATTATTGCCGCCATTGAAGCCTGTGCCGATACCACCTTGCTGTTTACTGCCGGTAAGCCATCGCAACTCGCCGCACAAGCCGTCGCTAATCGACTTGGTCTCCCGATAAATAATTGTCTGATGGTCGGTGACCGCCTCGAAACCGATATCGGCATGGTTGCTACTGGGATGCCTGCCGCGCTTGTGCTTACTGGCGCCAGCACCCAAGCAATGGCCGACCAATGGTTCGGTCCAGCCCCGAGTCTCATTACCACCAGTGTTGTGACAGTCGTCGACTATTTATTGACATAATATTATTTTTTGTGAAAATCGTGGTGCGCTGGCGTGAAGTGCCTAGCGGTGGCGAACAGTGGTGCGCCGTATGCATGAGGGGCTAGGGTGGCGGTATAATAGGATGAAAACCACAATGCAGTGAGGCAAACATGGACGTTCGCGAACAGTACAAACAACTTGTCGGTGCATTTGCCGCAGATATGGTGACATCCAACACGGTCATCGGTCTGGGTACTGGTTCGACTGCGACGTATTTTGTTACTGCGTTGGCAGAGCGGTTGCGCGATGGTCGCCTCTCCAACATCATTGGTGTGCCTACATCGGAGCGTACTGCTGCCCAAGCCCGTCGCGAAGGGGTGCCGTTGAGTGATTTGCACACACACGTGCAACTCGCAGTGGCTTTTGATGGCGCCGACGAAATCGACCCCCATCTCGGGCTTATCAAAGGTCTTGGTGGCGCGTTACTCCGCGAAAAAATCGTCGCGAGTGCCGCCACGCAGTTTTTTGTGTTTGGGGATAGTACCAAATCAGTGAAAACGCTCGGCGTGGTCACTCCGGTACCGGTCGAAATCGTCGATTTTGCCCGCTCGCTGTGTATGCGTCGTCTCAGCGCACTTGGTGCCCGTCCGATTTTGCGGCTACGTGATGGTCAACCCCAAATCACCGACGAAGGCCATGTCATCCTCGACTGTTTTTTTGATGGGATTGCAGATCCACAAGCGCTCGACTTGGCTATCCATGCCATCCCAGGTGTGGTCGAAACCGGCTTGTTCCTCGGGTTGGCGACCGCCGCGATTATTGGCGGACCGAGTGGTGTGCAGATGGTCTATCCGCAATGACGCCTCCCGATACGATTGTCAAACCCCAAACCACTTTTGTGGTGGTTGCACAAGAATCACTCGAACAACCCTATCGCGTGATAATCGAAAACGATGATGTCACCCCGATGGATTTTGTGGTGATGATTTTAACGGGTATTTTTGCACTCGATATGCTCCAAGCCGTCGATGTCATGTTGGTCGCTCATCATCATGGCGAAGCGCTCGTCACAATATTGCCGTATCAAGAAGCCAGTGCCAAAATTTATCAAGCACATGATGCCGCTGGTCAAAACAACTACCCGCTGCGATTGTATATGGAACCAGAGACGTCAGCCTAAAGATTATTTAATTGATATCTCCCATTTGGTGAGCAATGCCACGTACCGCTTTACCACGGTGGCTGAGTGCGTTTTTTTGATCGGTACTCAACTGTGCAATCGTACAACCGAACTCCGGCAGCCAGAAAATAGGATCATACCCAAAGCCACCACTTCCCGCTTCAACATTAGCTATACGACCTTCACAGACCCCTTCGCTCAGCAGTTCGCGACCCGTTGGCGTAACAATTGCAATCACACAGACAAATCGAGCCGATCGGTCGACAGACCCCAATGCATTGACGTTGGTCAGCAATAAGCGACGCCTGCCTTTGTCGTCAAGTTCTGGCGTGCCATATCGCGCCGAATACACCCCAGGCGCACCGCCGAGGGCATCGACAACAATCCCAGAATCATCTGCCAAGGCAACGAGACCACTTTTTTGGCAGTAATAGTGTGCTTTTTGCAAGGCATTTGCCGTGAACGTGTCGCCATCTTCAGGGGCATCTGCTGCAATTCCTGCATCACGGAGCGATAACAATTGCAGGTCAGGAATGTTGAGGAGGGTGGCGTATTCTCCTAGTTTGTGATTATTACTGGTTGCCACGAGGATGGTGGGCATTGATTCTCTCGCAAAAATTCGATTCAACCCTATCATACCTTTTTGTTTCAGTGGCGTGAAAAATATTTGCATGATTGGTTGTTGTACAATGAACCTAATTGGATGAGAAAGTGCAGGGTCAGATGCAAGCAACACCGTCGTTATGGCACATAATCCGTGGCCTAGTTCGTACTATGCGCCCGCGACAGTGGATCAAAAATGCATTTATTTTTGGCGCCCTTGTTTTTTCTGAAAATCATTTGTGGCGTTCGCCTGCGGCGATTCTCACCGTCATAGCCGGTTTTTTGGTTTTTTGTGCGGCAGCAAGTTCGATTTATCTCATCAATGACATTGTCGATGTCGAAAAAGACCGCGCTCACCCGCGCAAGCGTAATCGCCCCATTGCCGCGGGAATTTTGCCAATCCCCATTGCTGCAATTGTTTCTTTAGTCCTGCTTGTGATCGCGGTGCTGGGAGCCAGGGTGGTCGATGGTGATTTTGATTTTATGTGGATAATTATTACGTACTTGATTGTCCAAGGTGTACTTTATTCTTATGTGCTCAAAAATATCGTCATAATTGATATTTTCACCATCGCTGCAGGGTTTGTCTTACGTGCAGTAGCTGGGGCAGCCGTACTCGATATTGCGATCACCCCGTGGTTATTGCTTTGCATGGGATTGTTGGCGCTCTTCCTTGGTTTGGGCAAACGTCGTGGTGAGTTAGTATTGCTCGACCAAGATGCTACCTCCCACCGCAAAATCCTGCAAGAATATTCTATCGAGATGATCGATCAAATGTTGTCGATTGTCACAGCAGCTACAATAATTGCCTATACATTGTTTACATTTACTGCCCGAACAATGCCCCTCGAGCCCTATCCGGTCATGATGATTACCGTTCCGATTGTGATTTATGCGATTATGCGCTATATCTATTTGATTCATCATAATCATGATGGCAGCAGTCCCGATGAATTGGTTCTCAAAGATATCCCTTTGGCAATTGCGATTATAAGTTGGGGCATTACCGTCGTGGTATTGTTGATTCTTTTTCGACCATAAATGTGTCCGAACGGTATTATTAGCGTAATAGATGTTATACAGCTACACCTAATTGTCAAACAAGAGAATTATGTTAAAAGTTTGACATTTATTTTCATCATAAGTATGGTTAAGGTCGCATATTGTAAATTTAAGGAGTTTGATGCTATGTTACGCAACATTGTGCTTGGAGGATTTGTGCTTTGTGCCATACTGTTGATGCCCATGCCAGTGACGTTTGCGCGTGGTGGTGGTGTTATTGGTTCCCCAAAGGCAAAGCCAAAAATATATTCTACCAACGTTCCCATAACCAACGGCATGGGAACGTATAACGGCTGTATTGATTACATTGTCCAATTCCAAATAGGCCAAAATGTATCGTCATTCGAAATTGCTCCTGCGGGGAGCACGGAGTGGCGGATGCTGGTTGACGCAAACCAAATCCCACTGCATGTCAACAATGGCAGGATTGTCCACCTACGCCAAGAGATATTTGACAACAACTATACGTTTGATGTGCGCATTAATGGGGCCGTTGTTTGGCATAACGTCGAATTGAGTAACGAACGTTTGATTATTTTTGGCTATAACGATGGACCAACTATCGTTGCGATAACCGATTTTTACCGTAAA
>CALQBW020000091.1 GCA_943328915.2 Singulisphaera sp. GP187
AAAGGGTCATTGATGGGGACGAGATATGGGCCAGGTGCGGGGGTTGGTCGCTCATCCCAAGTTAATTCCCAGCGACTGTGACGGGTATAGCGGCTGACTATGTCGTTGATTTGCGTAGTGGCATGGGCTAATGTCTCGCCCGGCAGAATGTGACGATCAATCCAAACATCGGCAACTTCAGGCACCAAAATAAATGTGCCGCCGCTGTGGATTCCAATGACATTGATGGTTCCAGCGAGTTGGAATTGGTCGTCCCAACCCAAATCAACCAATCCTGGTTCTTCGAGGGCGGCCACAACGCGGGCAGCATCTGCGGCTGCGTTGATACCACCACCAAAGGCAGCATGCACGGTTTTGCCAAAAAACCGGATGCGAAAAACATGCCGGCCCCGTTGCCCAATGGTCAATGTGCCAGCATTGGATGGTTCAGGGACGATGGCTGCTTGGCACCCGGTGAGAAATCCGCCATTGATGATGGCGTGGGCGCCACGTGACCAGTTTTCTTCGTCACTCGTGGCAGTAATTAGCACACGACCGGGTAGTAATTCGGGATAGGCACCAAGTGCTTCGGCGATGGCCAGCACACAGGCGGCACCACCCTTCATGTCGTGTGCACCGAGACCGTATAAGCGATTGCCGATTTGGGTAGGGGTAAACGGGTCGGTATCCCAACCGGCAAACACGTCAAAGGTGTCGAGGTGGAAGTTGAGCATCACACTTGTTTCGCCATGGCCAATACTCGCCACAATCGTGTCGCCCGATTCGGGCACGGCGAGGTGCGTTACCGCAAAGCCACACCGGGTGAGAAATGTGGCAGTATAGTCGCTCATGGCGCTTTCGTTGTTGGTGACCGAGGGGATGGCGACGATGGTATGAGCGATTTCGCACAAGCGTTGGTGCGAAATGAGGGAAAGAAAGGTATCAATCATTGCGTAATTCCTTCTTTTGCCAGTAGCTGTTCTATGCCATGGGCAATAGCCACCAGGGTTGCATCGCTCCAGGCAGTGCCCATGAGGGTTAACCCAATGGGGAGGTGATTAATTTTGCCCATCGGGATGGTAATGAGTGGGTACCCGGCGCAGGCGGCTGCAGTAGTGCTATCACCCCGCATGTTGGGGTCGCCATTGATTTGGTCAATAGGCCAGGCTGGAGTGCCCGACGGCACGATGATGCAATCGAGATTGTGGCGTTGTAGGGTAGCATCAATCCCCTCGTGTTGGGATTTGCGTTTACACCAGGCAGCCGCTTTGCGGAACATCGCTTTATCGGCGCTATTCATAGTATTCGCCCGCAAGAATATTTCTTGGTCAAAGTCAAATCCTGGGTTGGGATGCGCGCGGTTAAAGGCAATGAGATCACTGAGGGTGCGGGGTACGTCAGCTTCGCTGAAGCCTGGTAATACGTCGCGTGTCCCCAAATAGGCGGCGATGGCGTGCTTGAATTCGTAGCACATTACCATGTATTCATTCTCACTACTGCGGAGTTCATCGACGGTGGATATTTCGACATTGTCAACGATTGTAATGTGATGGCGAGCCAGCATGGTGACGACGGCGTCAAACCGGTCATCAACGCCGGCATGATAGCCACTAAAGTTTGTGCGTGCTACGCCAATCCGTGCTTGCCCAATGGTTTGGGCGTTGATCGGACTCCGCAACGTGGCGATGGTAGTGGCGGGGATTTGGTGAGTGGCGGCATCGTTGGCATCATACCCTGCCAGTACGCTAAGCAGTAGGGATGCATCGGCGACACTACGCGCATGCGTCCCGAGGGTGTCTTGGGTCGACGAAATGGGGATGACCCCACTGCGGCTAATCAATCCCACGGTTGGTTTGATGCCTACCACACCACAGCGGGCAGATGGTGAAATAATCGAACCATCAGTTTCGCTCCCAATAGCAAGGGGCACCAGCCCCGCCGCGACGGCTGCGGCTGACCCCGAGCTTGAGCCACTCGGGCAACGGGAATGATCGTGGGGGTTGAGGCATTGACCGCCGCGCCCGCTATAGCCACTGCTCGAATGGGCTGCGCGGAAGTTGGCCCATTCACTCATATTGGCTTTCGCCACAGGAATTGCCCCAGATCGGCGTAATTGGGTTATCGCAAAAGCATCACGACGGGCTCGGCTGGTAAGTAATGCGGGTGAACCTGCGCTGGTTTGCATGCGGTCGCCGGTATCGATGTTGTCTTTGAGGGCAATCGGGATGCCGGCGAGCGGGTGGCGATTGTGAGTTGATTCGGCATATTTAGCCAGCAACAGGGCATCGGGATTGACTTCGATGATGGCATGGTTGCGGTCTGCGGCGATACGTTCTAGTACATCATTCATGAGGGTTGTGGGCGATTGCACGATTGCGCTGATGGTGTCAAGGTCAATGCGTGGTTGAATGTGATTCATGCGTGTGACTCCTCTTTGTTGGTGAGTGTACTTCCCAATGAGGCAATAGTGATGCCGATGATCGCAATGACGGCATTGGTATTGAGCGATTCATGGAGCACCAGCCAGCCAATAATCGCACCTACCACTGGTTCACTGCAAACCAATACGCCATAGGTTCGAGCGGGCATGCGTTGCAAGGCGTTGTATTCAAAGGTAAATGGGATAATTGCCGCCATAATCCCCATCAAGAAACTTTGCCAGAGGATGTGGGGATTCAGCAATTGCCAACCCCCTTGCATGATGCCAGGGATGATCATAATGACGAGCGAAACAATTAGCCCTCCAATCAGTCCATCGTAGGCTGAGGCAACTGCAGCCACCCGTGGTGAGGTGATGATATAGATACCCCAAAATACGGCGGCGATAAGTGCGGCAGCGACACCCCAAATATCGAGGCGTACGCCGATATCAGGGACTAGGAGGGCAATACTCAATCCGGCAATGCCGATCCACATACGATCGAGCCAAGTCCGGCTATTGCGTACCGCCACGACTAGCGGTCCGATGAATTCGATGGCTATGGCGATTCCAAGTGGGATGCGTTGCACGGCCATATAAAAAAAGAGGGTCGAACAGGCAATACAGATGCCAAACAATGTCATGATGCGAAAATGTTGGCGGAACAAAGTGATAATATTCGGTCGAAAAAGTGCAAATAGACATAACACTGCCATCAATAAACGTAAAAAAACTGTCCCTCCTGCACCAACAAAAGGAAAAAGATCTCGGGCCAGAGCAGCGCCGTATTGGACTGATACAACTGCGGTGAGTACGAGGAATGGTGCTGGCAGGCGTGAAAGGGCGCTGGTAGAAATTTGCGTTGACATAGACTTCCAATGCTATTATGCGTATGATGTATATTATCGTTCCTTTAACGGAGGTGCAACATCATGGAAGCTGTGATCGCAATTCGCTACCGCAACGCCACTGCGTGTCAGGGTGACGAACGGAGTGTCGACGCCCTGCTCAATTCCCACGCCTTGCATACCGATGGGATTGCTCCATTGGTAGTCACTCCCACTACAGATGGGTTGCCAATAGGGAGCGATATTCCTGCCAATATTGGCATGTTTTGTCAGCGCATTGCTGATGCCACCGCCAACGCCCGTCGGGCTGGTCAAAAGGTACTGATGATTGGCGGCGATTGTTCGCATGTCACTGGCGTGTATTCTGGACTTGTGGCCGCCCACGGTCCCCATGCGTCTATTGGTCTCGTATGGTTCGATGCGCATGGTGACTTCAATACCACCAAAACTACATTGTCGGGAATGCTTGGTGGTATGCCCGTGGCCGTCTGTGCGGGGTTGACCTTGCCGCAGTGGCGCATCAATGCCGGAATCAACGAAGCGTTGCCGACAAATCGCATTGTGATGGTTGATGTCCGCAACCTCGACCCTGCCGAAGCTCAACTGATTGCCGCCACCGACGTGACGGTTGTGCCGTGTGCTCCAGAACCATTGCGGGCCGCCATGGAACGTTTGGTAGCTGAATGTGAATATATTTATCTCCACATTGACGAAGATATTTTGGATAAGCGCTATGTGCCCAATCATGGCACGGCCGAGCCCAATGGCCCCTCGATGGATGAAGTGGTGGCGGCGATCCACACGGTAGCTGCGGTGGCTGGCGATAAATTGATCGCTCAAGCCTTGGTGTCGGTATATAACGTAGGTGAGGGTGCATCCACGAGTGTGGCCAGTGGCATCGAATTGTTGCGCCATATGCACGCAGTATGGGCTTGAATGCGCTTAACTGTTGTAAATTTGTTATGCAATAATCAGATACCAAACGAGTAATTTTTAGGTGGGTATAAAAATTTGATGAAATGTAGAATTTTGGGTGATTCAATCCATAATTTATTTATGGACGTATTTATAATTACATAATCAAATTTGTTTTGGAGGATAACCATGAATCGTGATGTTTTGCGGCAAATCAGCGTGATACTGATTACAATTGTGACATTGATTGTCAATGGTTTGGCTACCTCGCTCCCACTTAATGGTGTCACTACGGCCAAATTGTCCGATAGTTATTGGATTCGGTTTGTGCCGGCAGGATATGTATTTGGTGTGTGGGGGATTATCTATACATTCCTGATTGCTTATTGTGTCTATCAAGCACTCCCTTCCAAACGTGAAGACCCGCGGTTGCGGGCGATAGGGTGGTGGTTTGTGGTAGGAAGTACCGCAAATACCCTATGGTTGCTGTTTTGGCATTTTTATCAAGTCGAAATCACGCTGGTAATGATGCTCACATTGCTCGCCACCTTGATTTATACTGTCACCACGTTGAAGCGTATGCCAGCCCGTACGATTACCGAACGCATCTGTGTCGATTTGCCATTCCACATCTATACAGGCTGGATTAGTGTGGCGACAGTGGTCAATGTGTCGGTGGTGATTTTCCGACAAGGCACCTATAGCGATGAGACGGCGATTTTTTGGACAATGTTGTTAATTGGGGTGGCAGTCGTGCTCGCTATTTCGCAACGAATTTTGCGCCAAGACACCGCCTATGGCATGGTGATTGCCTGGGCCTTGTACGGCTTAGGGGTCAAGCAAATTCAATATGTCACCAATGAAGCACAATTGCCACCGGCACCGCAACTTGTGATGGTGGCGAGTACTACGGCTATTAGCTTGGCGAGTCTATTGTTTGCCTGGTGGTTGCTTGACCGCGTGCGGATGATGATGCGCAATTCGGCCACCAAAACCGCCGCTTAATTCACGTTTCATTGAACAAAATCGCTTGGACACAGTAGTACTGTGTCCAAGCGATTTTTTTGGAGAAAGTCTAAAGAATTTGCGGTATGATAGGGTGTTCCGTTTTTACGACAATAGAACAGAGGAATTTATGGCAGAGCAACTTAGTGCGCATATTGCACTTGATCGTCGCCGCGTGGTTGGGCACATTTCACCAACTTTATTTGGTGGATTTATTGAACACATGGGTCGTTGTGTCTATGAAGGTATCTATGACCCAGGTTCACCCCACGCCGACGCCAAAGGCATACGTCTCGATGTATTAGCCGCACTTAAAAATATGGGCGTTTCGATAATGCGCTATCCTGGCGGCAACATGCTCAGCGGCTACGATTGGCGCGATGGGGTTGGGCCGGTATCACAACGGCCACGCAAACGCGAGCTCGCCTGGAAGTCAATCGAAACCAACCACTTTGGTACCCATGAATTCCTCGACTATTGTGCCCGCCTTGGTGCCGAACCAATGTTGGGTGTCAATCTCGGTACCGGCGATATTGCCCTAGCATCTGCGTACGTCGAGTACGTCAATGCCCCTGCTGGCAGCTATTGGGCCGACAAACGAGTCGCCAATGGTCAACCCGACCCGTGGGGAGTTAAGTGGTGGTGCTTGGGTAACGAAATGGACGGCCCGTGGCAGATTGGTCATCTCGATGCGGTCGATTACGGCAAAAAAGCCCTCGAAGCTGCCAAAATGATGAAATGGCAAGACGAAACCATAAAACTAGTACTCGCTGGCTCATCGAGTAGTGGCATGGCCACTTATCCCAATTGGGATCGCACCATTCTCGAGCACTGTTATGACGACGTTGACGTGTTGTCGATGCACTACTATGCCGGCAATCGCAACGATGATACTCCTTCATACCTCGCCATTGCCCGCGGTCTCGAAGACTATGTCGACACCTTGGCGGCCACTATCCGCTATGTCAAAGCGGTCAAGCGTTCCAAGAAGACGGTCAAATTGTCGTGGGATGAATGGAATGTCTGGTACAAAAACATGCAAGCGGACGGTAAGTGGACCGTGGCACCCCATTTGATTGAAGAAGTCTACAACCTCGAAGATGCCTTGGTTGTTGGCCAATGGTTGAATGTCTTCTTGCGCAAATGTGATGTCATCGAAGCGGCTTGTTTGGCGCAAATGGTCAACATTATTGCACCGATTTTGACCACCAAAGACGCCATGTTAATCCAGAGCATTTTTTATCCCTTTATGATGATGGCCAAGCGGGCAGTGGGATCATCGCTCGACGCCGTGGTACAGGCTCCTGTCTATTCCACCAAAACCGAAGCCGATGTGCCCATGATCGACGTATCTGCGTCATGGGACGAATCCACCAACCGCGGTGCTTGTTTTGTGGTCAACCGCAGCCTCGACCAAGCCATGACGGTCACGATTCGCTTTGACGATGGTCTCGCCCCGGTCAAAGCCATTGCCGCCGAATCGTTGTGGGGCACGGATCCCAAGGCCCACAACACCTTTGCGCATCCGCATTTGCTCACGAGCAAATCGTTGGCAACACCTAGCATGCAAGATGGGGTGATTATCGTGACGGTACCACCGTTGTCTACCACGGCCATCGATTTGCAGGCCTAAATCTGTTGATTTCCGATTCTAGTTGCCTTTAACAGGTAGGAGAAGTTATGGTTAAACAACTCGCTGCGCATGTTGCACTTGATCGTCGCCGCGTGGTTGGGCACATTTCTCCTACCCTGTTTGGCGGATTCATCGAACACATGGGCCGGTCTGTCTATGAAGGTATTTATGACCCAGGTTCACCCCATGCCGACGCCAAAGGGATACGTCTCGATGTACTAGCCGCCCTTAAACAGATGGGGGTAACTATTATTCGCTATCCTGGTGGCGATATGTTGAGTGGCTACGATTGGAGAGATGGTGTCGGACCTGTAGCCCAACGGCCACGCAAACGCGATTTGGCTTGGAAGTCGATTGAACCCAACCGTTTTGGTACGCATGAATTTCTTGAATATTGTGCCCGCCTTGGTGCACAACCAATACTCGGTGTCAATATGGGTACTGGCGATATCTCGCTTGCCTCGGCATATGTCGAGTACGTCAATGCCCCCGCCGGCAGTTATTGGGCCGACAAACGAGTCGCCAATGGCAAAGCCGACCCGTGGGGTGTTAAATGGTGGTGTTTGGGAAACGAAATGGATGGTTCGTGGCAAATAGGTCATCTTGATGCGGATGATTATGGTAAAAAAGCCCTCGAAGCTGCCAAAATGATGAAATTGCAAGACGAAACAATCAGATTGGTGATTGCTGGCTCATCGCAAAATGATATGGCTACATTTCCAAATTGGGATCGTACTATACTTGAATATTGTTATGACGACATTGATGTGTTATCGATGCATGGTTATGCAAAAAATATCAACGACGATACTGCATCGTATCTAGCAATTGCCCGTGCCTTCGAAGATTACGTTGACACGCTTGCCGCCACTATTCGCTATGTCAAAGCAGTAAAGCGCTCCAAGAAGACCATTAAATTATCGTGGGATGAATGGAATGTTTGGTACAAAAATGGTCAAACAGATGGGAATTGGATTGTCGCCCCGCATTTAATTGAAGAAGTCTACAACCTCGAAGACGCCCTCGTGGTTGGTCAGTGGTTGAATGTCTTTTTGCGCAAATGTGATGTCATCGAAGCGGCTTGTTTGGCGCAGATGGTCAACGTTATTGCGCCGATTTTGACCACCAAAGACGCCATGTTGATTCAGAGCATTTTCTATCCTTTCATGATGATGGCCAAACGTGCCAAGGGTGCCTCACTCGACGCAGTGGTGCAGGCTCCGGTCTACTCGACCAAAACCGAAGCCGATGTGCCGATAATCGACGTATCTGCCTCGTGGGACGATACCACCAACTGCGGTGCTTGTTTTGTAGTTAATCGCAGCCTCGACCACGCCATGACGGTCACGATTCGCTTCGACGATGATTTCGCACCGGTCAAAGCCATTGCTGCAGAATCGTTGTGGGGCACTGACCCCAAGTCCCACAACACATTTGCGCAACCACAGTTGCTCACGAGTAAATTGTTGGCAGCACCTATCATGCAAGATGGGGTGATTATCGTGAAGGTACCACCGTTATCGACCACGGCCATCGATATGCGCGCCTAAATTCGTGTATCTCCCACCTGCGGTTGCATGCGTAGCCGCGTGTGAGAGGTTGTTTGTAGACAAGGGGTGGGAGCATGCCAAGATTTCGTTTTCAATGGGACAATATCGACGCCAATCTGCGTGAAATACTCGCCAATATATTGCATTTGCAAGGTGTTGATGCTGCACACTTCGTGAACCGCTTTGGCAAGCGTCCCAATCAGGAATTTATCCAGGCTGCCTGGCCACTCTTGCTTGATCATTGGCTGTTAATTGACAAAAACGCCGCCCACCGCATCGCTGAAGCCTTGCAGATGCGTCAAGTTGGTGATGCAAGCATCAGCGATGATATGATTTATTTGCGTAGTTGTCGCAATAGCGCCGGACTCCGCGATGTGGTATTGATTGAATTCATTGCCCTCGGTGAACGCAACGAAACGGGTGTGCGTTTGCCCGAATCCCCGGCTCCCGTTCCAGACGATACCGCAACGGGGGTGAGTATACCGGTGATTAGCAGAAACGATAATCCCGTCGATGTGTTGCGTCAATTTGTATTACAGACACTTGCGAGCCACTTCGAAAAAAACGCTATTACCATCGACGAAGATGGCGATATTATCATGCCCGCTGGGAGTGCAGTGTTGTGCGTCACAGTTGCACCTGATCCCTTGATTGTGCGTGTTTATGCCGTACTCATCAAAAATGTCGTCTGCAGTGCTGAATTATATGAAACGCTTAATCATATAAATGCGGTGCTCCAAATCGGCCGTATGTTCGAAAAAGACGGCCTGATTATTTTGGAGTCGAGTATTTTTCCATATGCTCTCAATGAACAATCATTGTTCAATGTGGTAATGCAAGTACAAATCCACGCCGACCAATACGATGATCGACTGCATGCCACCTTTGGTGGCGAATTGTTTGGCACATCACTGAGCGATGATGTAATTGATGTGTAGGAGTATGCGCTGATGCCCCAGACTTTATTGCAATTTAATCAGCAGATTACCCAACTGATTGCCCAGACTCGCCATAGTACGGCCACTATAGCCGGCATGACCATCGATATTACGTCGGGTGGCTCGGGTTCGGGGTGGGTCTATGATGATCTCGGGCATGTGGTGACCAATTATCATGTGGTCAAAAACCTCGAGCGTAACTTGACGGTACAGTTTGTGGGACGCAGGGCAGTAGCTGCCCAAATTGTTGGGGTAGACCCTGCCAGTGATTTAGCGGTATTACGCTGTATTTCACCGATTGCCCCGCCACCACTGTTGCCACTCCGTACTACACCGGTGCAACTTGGTGAAGTTTGCATTGCCATGGGGTCACCATTGCGATTCCGCGAATCGATTAGCTTTGGTGTGGTTAGTGGCTTGTCACGCCAAGTCCCCAATGACTACGGCTTTATCGAAGAGAGTATCCAAATCGATGCTGCTATTAATGCTGGTAATTCGGGTGGTCCCCTCATCGACTGGCAAGGGCAAGTGATGGGAGTCAATGTAGCCAAACGTGTCGACGCCGATAACATTGGTTTTGCCATTGCTGCCGAAATCGTCGGTGATGTAGTGCCCGAAATC
>CALQBW020000092.1 GCA_943328915.2 Singulisphaera sp. GP187
CCTTTTCATATTTTGGGGAAGTATCGGTTAATCATACGGTAAGAGGAGTAGCATGAAGCAGCAGATGGTCAGCGGTCGTACGTCACGCACAATGACGCTCATTGTGGTGGCTCTCTTGTCACTGGTGTTCAGTGCCTGTGCGGCCAAGTCCAGTGCCCCGGCAGCAGATGAGAAGTTCGTGTTCGGTCTCGTGTTGGTCGGCCCCATCAACGATGGTGGTTGGAGTCAAGCACATTACGACGCCGCCAAGTATGTCGAATCAAAAATCCCTGGTAGCCAGATGGTCTATGTTGACAAGGTCAACCCCGCTGATCGCCCCAATGTCAAAGTCGAGCAAGTTGTCGATGAGCTCATCGCCAAAGGTGCCAAGTTGATTGTCACCACTTCCGATGACTTCAAAGACGGTACCCGTGAATCAGCCAAAGCGCATCCTGATGTGACCTTTGTGCATGCTTCAGGTGATGATGTGATTACGGGCAAAGCTCCGGCCAACCTTGGTAACTTGATGGGACGCATGGAATACGGCAAGATGATTGCTGGTTGTGCTGCCGCCTTGCAGAGCGCCACAGGAAACATTTCTTTCATTGGACCATTGGTCAATGACGAAACCCGCCGATTGGCCGACTCCGCCTACCTTGGTGCCAAATATTGCTGGAATAAGCGCGGTGGTGATCCGGCCGCCCTCAAGTTCAACGTGACTTGGATTGGCTTCTGGTTCAACATCCCCGGCGTGACCCTTGACCCCACCAAAGTCGTCAATGATTTCTTCACCGCTGGTTCAGATGTGGTTATTTCGGGTATCGATACCGCTGAAGCCATTGTCGAAGCAGGCAAAGCCCAAGCCGCCGGTAAGGCTGTCTTTGCGATTCCCTACGACTTCAAGGATGCCTGTGCAAAGGGTGAAGCCGCCTGTTTGGGCGTCCCCTACTTCAACTGGATTCCTGCCTACACGAAGCTTGTCAACGATGCCAAAAGTGGTACATGGAAGCAAGAATTCACCATGTTTGGGCCAGACTGGGCTGACATCAACGCCGTCGAAACCAGCGGTATTGGGTTTGCCAAAGGTAAAGCGTTGACGGCTGAAAACGCCACCAAGCTCGATGCCTTTGTGGCCGAATTGGCCGGTGGCCTCAATTTGTGGACCGGTCCGATCAACTTCCAAGACGGAACGGCATTCCTCAAGGATGGTGAAGTCGCTACCGACAAGCAAGTATGGTACATGCCCCAGTTACTCGAAGGTATGCTCGGCCAAAGCGTCAGCAAGTAACCATGATTCTGATAACCAGGCTCCGATTTTTCGGAGCCTGGTATTTTCACATCATAAAGGAGTGAAATGCACGTCAGCATTCAGCAAATCAATAAGTCGTTTGGACCAGTTCGTGCCAACCAAGACATCACGATTGCGTTCGCTGCTGGGCAAATCCATGGCATCCTCGGCGAGAATGGTGCTGGTAAAAGTACCTTGATGAAGCTCCTCTCGGGGGTTTATAAACCCGATAGCGGGCAAATGTTTATAAATGACCATGCAGTCACGTTAGGCACCCCTCGGCACGCCGTGCAGATCGGTATCGGCATGGTGGGTCAAGACCCCCTCGATGTGCCCGTGTTTAATGTGTTAGAAAACATCGCTTGTGGCCTGCAAATGCCCAATGATGCCGATATCCGTCAGCAAATCACCCACTGGAGTACAACCCTCGGATTCCCTTTATCGCCTGACCAACGCATGCGTGATTTGACCGTCGGCCAACGTCAGCAAGTCGAAATTGTACGGTTGTTGATTGCTGGCTCGGATGTGGTGATTCTCGATGAACCGACCACGGGCATTACTGCAGCTCAAGTTGATGCACTATTTGCTGCTCTCAAAGCAATTGTTGCCACCGGCAAAACCGTTTTGTTTGTGACCCACAAACTCGACGAAATAGTTGCTTTGTGTGATACCGTGACAATTTTGCGGGCCGGCCAACTTGTCGGTACGCAGTTGGCGATGCCTGTTTCGAAAGAAACAATGTTAATTGCCATGTTTGGTGAATTTTTCACCCACGCGCAATTATCCGCTAAACCAATTCCTACCGACGCCCCACGTTGGAAATTGCACGACACGCAGCTCCATGACGCCACCTTTGTGCTCGGCCCGCTTAATCTCTCCCTGCCCAAAGGGATGATTATTGGTTTGGCGGGCCTCGAAGGTTCTGGCCAGCGATTGTTTATGCACCATTTGGCGGGGATTACCGACCCAGATCGTGGCCAAATAGACTTTAATGGTACACCTATCACTCGGGCCAATCCTACCGTCGCATGGCTCCCTGCTGATCGTCTGCACGAAGGAATTATCGGTGCGATGAGTCTGCGCGAGCATGTATTGTTGATGCGTGATAGTTTGCTGGCACCGCTACAGACGGCATACGAAAAATCCACGCAGTTGATTGCCGATTATGCTATCAAAGCCACGCCCGATATGCCGCTCCAACAATTGTCGGGGGGTAATCAACAACGTGCCATGTTGGCCTTGATTCCAGAATCAGCCCAAGGGATTTTGCTTGAGCACCCCACCCGTGGTCTCGATGCCGTGTCGGCCATGACGATATGGCATCGCTTGCAGGTGCGCCGTGACAATGGAGCCACGGTGCTCTTTTTTTCGGCTGACCTCAGTGAAGTCATGCAGTATAGCGACGCCATATTGGTCTTTTTTGGTGGTCAGGTATCACGTCTTTTAGCCCGCGACACGCTGTCCGAAGAAGCCCTGGCTGCGTTGATCGGTGGAGTCGGTTTTGCTGAGGTAACTGCATGAAAACCAAATTCGTTGCGCTCCGCACACCCGTCATCGCCATGGGCGTTGGCATTGCCATCACTGCTGTGCTATTGCTGTTGGCTGGTGCAGATGTCTTGGCTGCCTTTGGCGTGTTGCTCAGTGGGGCATTAACTTCTCCTTCGCGGATTTCTGACATGCTGATGTTGCTGTCGCCGTTGTTACTGTGTGCGGTCGGATTGACCACGAGCTTTGCCGCCGGTCAATATAACCTCGGCATCGAAGGCCAGATGACCGTGGGTGGCGTGGCCGCTATGTGGTTTCTACGGGGCTATCACGATGGTTCGCCAGTCGTCCTATTTTGGATTGGCGCCGTGCTGTGTGGCATGCTGATGGGGGCAGTCTGGGCGATGCTGGTGGCAGTCCTCAAACGCTACATGCACGTCAGTGAAATTTTTGCCGGTCTCGGTTTTAATTTTATGGCGCTAGGACTAGCACTTTATTTGGTTTTTGGCCCGTGGAAGCGCCCAGGGGTGGCTTCGATGTCGGGCACTGAACCACTTGCCGATGTCTTGTGGTTGCCTACTATTACCGGCACCCGGTTAACGTTAGTCACGCCGGTTTTGGCCATCGTGATGCTCGCAGTGGTATGGCGTCTTATCCGACACACCCACTGGGGCTTGCAAGTGCGGGCCTGTGGCTTGAGTGCCTTAGCAAGTGTGCGTATGGGAGTACCTGCCACCCGCCGTACCTTCGAGGCGATGGCGTTGTGTGGTGCCTGTGCCGGCATGGCTGGCGCCCTCCAAATCATTGGCGTCTATCATTCATTAGTGCCCAATGTGGCCAGTGGCATTGGCCTGATGGGGTTGTTGGTGGCGTTGCTGGTACGTGCTGATGTGCGTTGGGTCGCCTTTGTGGCGCTCTTTTTTGCCGTCATCACGTCAGGGAGCATCCAACTCCCCTTGGCGCTGTCGATTGATAGTAGCATTAGTGGAGTATTGCAGGGATTAATCGTGCTGGCCATTATCGTGGCTCGGGCACGTCGTGGGGAGGAATCGGCATGAACTGGACTCAATTACTTACCGATATCGCCGCCATTATCGCCGTTAGCGCACCCTTGATTATTGCGACCATGGGGATTTATTTGTCCGAACGGGCCGGTGTGATTAATTTGTCCGTCGACGGCTCAATGTTGTTGGCGGGGATGACGGGTTTCGCCGTCGCCTACACCACCAACAATCTCATCTTGGGTTTTGTGGCCGCGGCGCTGGTAGGTGGATTCATCGCAGCCTTGATTGCGTATCTGGGCGTGAGGTTGCGTATCTCGCAGACCGCAATTGGCTTTGTGCTGGCACTGCTCTGTACCGATTTATCGTCGTTCCTGGGCAACCCCTATGTGCAACAAACCGGTCCAGCCGTGCCTGCTTGGCCCATCCCTGGACTTACATCCATTCCGGTGTTAGGCCAATTGTTTTTTCGTCACGATGCCGTGATTTATTTGAGTCTCATCCTCGTGCCGCTGCTGGCATGGTGGATTATGCGTACTCGCAGTGGGTTAATTGTACGCGGGCTTGGCGAACGCCCGGATGCCTTATTTGCCCGTGGCATCGACGTCATCCGCTGGCGCTATCTGATGGTGATTGTGGGTGGAGTGTTGATTGGATTGGCTGGAGCCGCCTATACCCTCGACCTCAAACAAGGCTGGACTTACCGCCACATGGCCGGTACCGGCTGGATCGCCTTGGCCATCGTGATTTTTGGTGCCTGGCGGCCATGGCGCATCTTGCTTGGGTGTTACTTCTTTGCGGCCCTCCAAACCATGGCCTCACGTCTGCAAGACAACGCGTGGCAAATCCCCACCCAGGTCTTGCAAGTGGCGCCGTTTGTGGTGATGATTTTGGTGTTGGCCGTGGTCAATAGCCTTGGCGCGCCCGAATTGCAACGCTGGATTAACCGCTTACCGATGCCGTTGCGCCGTGTTATTCGCTTTTTGACAAGCCCCGCTCCGGCCGCTCTCGGCAAACCCTTTATACAGCAATAGTTTTTTGTTTTTGTGAAAAAATGCGTGTTGCGCTGACGTGAATCACATCCACGCCCCCCGTTGACTCAATGTCAACGGGGGACGTGCGTAGCGCTCTATGCGCCCACTTCCAGCAATTGGTCCCAGCTGACGCCGGCTTCTACGTCTACCTTGAGTGGCACCGCCAACTCACTGTAGGCCGCACTCATTTCGCGCCGCAACAAGGTGGCGATATCGGCTTGGTGGGCCACCGGTACTTCGACAATCAATTCGTCGTGCACCTGCAACAGCAAGCGTGCTCCATTGCCATATGCTTGGATGGCGGCATCGACCCGCAACATGGCCAGCTTCATGATGTCGGCTGCGGTCGCTTGGATGGGGTGGTTGATGGCTTCGCGCTCGGCGGCTTGTTGGCGTGGCCCCTTGACGTTGATTTCGGGCATGGGGCGGCGACGGCCGAACAACGAGCTGACATAGCCCGTCGCACGGGCATCGGCGATGGTGGTATCGATGTATTCACGTACCCCGGGGAAGCGTGTAAACAAGCCGTCAATCAACACTTGTGATTCACTACGACTCAAATTGGTGCGTTGCGCCAATCCAAAGGCACTAATGCCGTAGATGACACCAAACACTGTGGTTTTGGCGATACGCCGTTGCTCTTTGGTGACGTCAGCCACTGCTACGCCAAATAACTGGGCTGCGGTGGCACTGTGAATGTCTTGGTCTTCGTGGAAGGCCTGGAGCAAATTAGGGTCGCGGGTGATATGCGCTAGTACCCGCAATTCGATTTGCGAATAGTCTGCCGCCACCAATACACATCCCGGTGCCGCCACAAAAGCACGCCTTACTTCGCGCCCTTCTTCGGTACGAGTCGGGATGTTTTGTAAGTTGGGTTCGACTGAGCTAAGACGTCCTGTGGCCGCTCCCAATTGGTTATACGACGTATGTACCCGTTTGGTCTGCGGGTTAATCAAGACAGGTAAGGCATCCACATACGTCGATTTGAGTTTGCTCAATTGGCGGTGGAGCAAAATCCGTTCGATGATGAGCGTATTGTCGCTCGGGCGCAGTTTTTCCAGTACTTCAGCGGTTAACGACCAGCGGCCTGTTTTGGTTTTTTCGAGGCCTTGAGTAGGAAGTCCTAATTTCCCAAACAACACATCGCTGAGTTGATCGCCAGAAGCAATATTGAAATTACTGCCGGCAATTGCAAAAATATCGCGCTCAAGTTCACCGATGCGTGTGGTTATGCGCCCTGACAATTCGCCCAAATAGGTCTCGTCGACTTGAATACCTGCTTGTTCCATGCGTACCAGCACCGCAATCAAGGGCATTTCGAGTCGATAAAAAATGTCGGCAATTCCTGCTTGAGCATCAATTTGCGGGCGCAAGGCGTGGGTCAGTTGCAACGTGTAGTCGGCATCGCTACCGGCATAATTGGTGACGGCCACGATGTCGGCAGTGTCGAGGGTGGTTTGATTTTTGCCTTTACCAATCAGTTGGTCGATGGTGACAGGGAGCTCGCTCAACTGCAACTCATAAAACGCTAATTCTTTGAGGCCACGGCGTTTGTCGAGCAGACTAGCCGCCAACATACTGTCAAATGTAAGCCTGTTAACAGTGATTCCGATTCCTAGCAATGATTCGATATCGAATTTGGCGTTATGCGCACTTTTTTGGATGCTGTCATCTGCAAAGAGTGGTGCGAGCAGGCTGACAATCAACGCCACCGCCAATACGTCGACCTGTTGATGCACGATAGGGATGTACCAGGCTTGGTGGGCATGGCAAGAGATTGAGATGCCGATGCATTTGTCGCGAAACACGCTGGTGCCGGTGGTTTCGGTGTCAAATGCAAACGCGCCCACACTCCGGCATTCTGCCACCAGTGCTGCCAGCGTGGCTTCGTCTGTCACCGTCACATAGCCAGCCCGTAATTCTGCGACTTCACCCGGTTCGGTCGCATTGCCAAACATGTCCATTTGTTGGTTGGCGCGGCTAGGAAGCGTTGCTTTGGGGGCACTCGGTGTGGGTGGTGTAACAGCTTGATTGCTTGTTGGTAATCGTCCGATCAGCGTTTGACCGATCTCTAGGCTCTGGAAGAAGCGCACCACATTGGTTTTGTCATATCCTGACACATCACAGTCTGCCATCACCAGTTCCACCGGTGCATTTACCACAATAGTCGCTAGCATTTGGCTAAATTCGGCAGCTTCTTGTTGGCCCGCCAAGACTTTTTTGTAGCGATTAGGGACCAGTTCGAGATTGGCAAAAATCTGTGCGACGCTCCCAAATTCGTTGAGGAGCGCAATCGCCCCTTTTTCGCCAATCCCTTTCACACCCGGGATGTTATCTGAGCTATCGCCTTTGAGCCCGCGCAAATCAGCGAGTTGATTCGGTTTGAGGCCGCCATAGCGTTCGATGACTTTGGCCTCGTCATAGACAATTGAGCTCATCCGTTGCCCAAATGGGTTGGCCAAGAGCACATTTACATAACTGTCAACCAATTGCAAAGTATCGCTATCACCGGTGAGGATGAGCGTGCGCACCTGTTGGGCGGTAGCTTGGCGGGCCAGGGTGCCTAGCACGTCGTCGGCTTCGAAGCCGGCGGCCACATAAATGGGAATATTGAAGGCCTGCATCATTTCTTTGATGCGTTCGAGTTGCGAATGGAACTCTTGGGGCGTTTCGTTGCGGCCCGCTTTGTATTCACTGTATAAATCGTCACGGAAGGTGCGCCCGATGTCGAACGACACGGCGATATGGGTTGGTTGATGTTCTTTGATAGCATTGAGCATGATTGCTGCAAAACCAAATACGGCGTAGGTGGCTTCGCCACTCGAAGTACGCATGCCGGTATCTGCCATGGCAAATAATGCGCGAAAAGCCAAGGCATGGCCATCAATCAACAAAATCCGTGGGGTATTCGTCATGTCGCTCTCTCCAAACGGTGCAAAATCTGCGTTATGTGTTTAGCCCAACCAAAATAATGCCATAGCCAATCGAATTGACAAGGGCAAACCAACCCAATCCAATCAACCAGCGGCGCAAGAGTGGTTGGGCGGTCGGTCGGCGTTGTAACCACATCCCCATCAACCCCATCGTCGCCACAGCGCCAACAAACAAGACAAGCATACTGATGAGGTAAGTGAATTGGGCGGCGTCTCCGAGTGAAATAAATTCAAAATAGATGAATAGTAACGATTGGCGCCAAATTAACCCAAATGCCAACATCCACCCAATGATGAGTGACCATTCATAGGTCAAAAACAGCAATCTCTCGCCGCGTGTTTCCAAAATACCCTCAGTTTCTTCCGTCCAGACGGAATTGCCGTACCAGTCGTGTGGTGGTGAGACGGCTATGTGTTGATGCCCACGAGAATGATGGCATAGCCAATCGCAGTACTCATTCCAAACCACGCCCATCCCACCAACCAACGTCTGAGCAACGAGTGTGATTCAGGACGGCGTTGAATCCATGTCCCCATCATGGTCATTACCACCACCGAAATCACCGTCATCAGCATAATGCTCACGATGTAGGTGAATTGGGCGGCATCACCGAGTGGGAAAATGACAAAAAAGATGAACAGCAACGATTGGCGCCAAATCAAGCCAAATGCCAACATCCAGGCGATGATTAACGACCATTCCGAACTCAAAAACTGCACCCGTTCCCAGCGTGTTTCCATGTATCACCGCAAATCTTGTCAACAAGACGAAGAAACTAGCCGTGGGTGCGTTGAAACTCTTGCATCAGTTGGGCCAATGCCTGGGCAGATGCAACTGGTAGGGCATTATAGAGCGATGCACGCAGGCCGCCAATAATCCGGTGCCCTGCCAAGCCAATCATGCCGTGGCTACTAGCGGTGGCCAAGAATTTTTTCTCGAGGTCGGCATCAGGCAAGCGAAATACCACGTTCATTTGTGAGCGGGCATTCACCGCACTATGTCCCCGATAAAACCCGCCTGATTGGTCAATCACGTCATACACCAATTGGGCTTTGTGGGCGTTGCGGGCAGCTAGATTATCGAGCCCCAACGCTTCGATCCATGCCAACACGAGGTCGAGGACATACACCGAAAAAACCGGCGGCGTGTTGTAGAGTGATTGCGCCGCCAAATGCGTCTGATAGCGCAAAATCGTCGGTACATTGGTATGCATTTGCGCCAAGAAATCGTTGTGGATGGCCACCACCGTGACTCCGGCCGGCCCGAGGTTTTTTTGGGCACCGGCATAGATCAGGGCAATATTGCTGGCGTCAATAGGGCGTGACCCGATATCGCTACTCATATCGACAACCAGTGGCTGTGAAGACTGTGGTAATGTCGCCCATTGGGTACCGTAAATCGTGTTGTTAGAGGTGATATGGACATACGCTGCATCAGTTGCTACCTGCCACGTGGCGGGTGCGGGCAAGGCGGCATAATTGTCGGCTTTGCTTGAGGCGGCGATATGGGCTGACCCGATACGGCCAGCTTCTTCGTAGGCTTTCTCGGCCCACACACCGGTCAACACATAGGCGCCACTGCGACCTGGTTGCAGAATATTCATCGGCAACATCGCAAATTGGTGGCTGGCACCCCCTTGCAGGAAGCCGATTTGGTGGCTGTCGCCCAGCCCGAGCAAGCGTTTAACTCGTTCCATGGCGCGTTGGTTGAGTGCTTCATATTCTTTTGAACGATGACTTGATTCGAGAATCGAAATCCCGCTCTGTTGATAATTTGGTAGTTCTGCTTGAATTTGCTGAATCACTTCAGCGGGCAATACGGCGGGGCCGGCATTGAAATTGTGGATGTGTGACACGGCTAAGTACTCCTCGACAACGTTCCACTAATATCATACCGCAACAATCGGCGTACGGTGCATGACGACGCACTATGGTATGATAAACGGTAAACAGATTTATCAAGGAGTCATCATGTTAACGATTGCTGAACGCCAAGAAGCCATCCAATTATTGCGGGTTGCCACCGACGAAATCGCCGCTGAAGTCGTGCATTTGTCTGTTGCCCAATTGAC
>CALQBW020000093.1 GCA_943328915.2 Singulisphaera sp. GP187
CCTTCCATCGAGCCATCGGGGCTATAAGCGTAACGGGGAACCGTGCCAAATCTGGTCCAGCCGACGCTGGCATATAATTTTTCACCAGAATCATTGGCACGGGTATCGAGCAACAACAACGTACGTCCGATAGTCGCTGCATAGCGATCAACCTCATGCATCAACAGTTTGCCAATGCCTTGTTGGCGACAACGTGCCAACACAATTACTTTTTGGACTTCCGCTCGGTGGCGTCCGTTTGATTTGCCAGCCGGCTCGAGTTGGGCAGTACCAACGATTTCACTTTGGTCATTCATCACGACAAGTAGATATTTTTTCTTCGAAATAACCATTTGGGCAATCCCAGTCCAATATTCAGCAATCTCGCTACGGTCAAGCGGGAGCATAAATCCAATGCTTGCCCCTGATTCAACGGCATCGCTTAAAACAGCCTCTAGGGAGGGCAGCGCATCTGTCACAGTCGTTTCGTCAAGCCAAATCAATGTAAATGTACTCATTTGCCCTCGCGGTAATGGATTTCGGACAAATCGCGCAAGCGTTTGGCTGCCTGTTCAGGGGTAATATCACGTTGTGGCTCTGCCAATAATTCAAATCCTACCATAAATTTACGCACTGTAGCCGATCGAAGCAGGGGCGGCACGATATGAATATGCCAATGCCAATGATCGGTCATGGTCGCGTTGACGGGAGACTGATGAATTCCGAGTGAATAGGGAAAAAGGGTGTTGAACAGATTGTCATAGCGAGTGACAGTTCTTTTGAGGATGTCAGCTAAATCCGTAACTTCGCTGATTGTTAATTCGTCAATAGACGCATGGGAACGCCGAGGAATAATGATTGTTTCGAATGGCCACACTGCCCAAAACGGGACAAGGGTAGCAAACGAATCATTGATACAGACAATCCGTTCTCCACTGGTTATTTCTTGCGCTAAATAATCTGCCAACAACGTGCGACCGTGGCTGGCAAAATAGGCAAGCTGGTTGGCATCTTCACGGGCTACGATATTTGGCACATGTTGGGTGGCCCAAATTTGGCCATGCGGGTGTGGATTGCTCGACCCCATCATAGCACCACGATTTTCGAAAATTTGTACATAGCCGATGTCGGGGTGATTACGTAAGTCAGAATATTGTTCTTGCCAAACCCGCACTACCCGTGCAATATCTTCACGATTCATTTCTCCGAGCGTTAAATCGTGCCGTGGACTAAAACAAATCACACGACAAACGCCACGCTCACTTTCGGCATGAAGTAAGCCTAGATGAGTGCCCCCCGCAGGTGCATCATGTTGCAAGGCAGCAAAATCATTGTCAAAAACAAACGTGTCAAGGTAATTGGGATTATCAAAACCACCCATCCGTGCATTGCGTGGACAGAGATAGCAAGTGGGGTCATATGCTAAGCGTTCTTCAGCAGGGGGGGTCTCAATTTGACCTTGCCAAGGGCGTTTGGTGCGATGTGGGGAGACCAGCACCCATTCATCAAGCAAAGGGTTATATCGGCGGTGAGAATGATCTTCTGGTACGAACACAGGTAACCCTCAATTCATGTGACGAATTACCTGTATTCTACCAGATTGTAGTGAAATTTACGGCAAAGCGAACGATATCGAAACATCAATGGCAATCAGTTGTTGACCAGTTGCAACCGGTACTGAAGCGGCATCAGCCATTGCCATTTTTGCCATTGGCATAGGCATGCTCGATCCCGATTCGCTTATCGCAATGATTTCGCCCAAACTCACCCCAGCGGCAGTTGCCATCGCTTCCGCTTTCGCGCGAGCATCAGCAATTGCTTTGGCACGTGCTTCGGTTTGCAATTTGCTGGTATCGGCAATATCGAAACTCAGTCCCGAAACATTGTTTGCACCGGCTTGGACCACTTGGTCCAAAATCGAACCGGCATTTGCCAAATCACGAATGACGACCATCACTGTGTTGGTAACTTGGTAGCCGGTAATCGTTGCACCATTGGTGTCATAGGTCGGATAAATTGAGAAATCGTGGGTTTGGACATCTTTTGAGTCAACCCCGATGGTTTTGATACTGGCTAACACTGCGGCTGTTTTGGCAGAGTTATCTTTAAGCGCATCGGCGGCACTCTTTGCCTGCGAGATTACCCCCAATTGCACTGTCGCTTGGTCAGGAGTGGCATATACTTTGCCTGACCCGGTCACATCGATGTGGTGTTGCTGGCTCATGCTTGTTCCGCCACTTGCCACTGTGTGCTGTTTGTTTGCCAACAACGATGGCAGGGCTGCGCCAATAACTGCTGCGATAACTGTACATACTACCAATAACACGTATGCAGTTTTACTCATTAAACAACCTCAATGCTACTTTTCAACGGAAGAAAAAACAATGTCCGCATACTTGACGGTTGCGGGTATTGTTTTGTTCCCACCGGATTATAACGAATATAATTCTCCATATTTGCCCTGCAAATATCGGAAATAGGGAGCTACAGACAATTCATTACCGGTAACGCGTTTGAGGGTTGCCGCCGCATCATAGCGCCGACCAGTCGCGTACAAATTGGTTTGTAACCATGTCAGCAACGGCGCATAATTGCCAATTTTGATCGCACTTGCAATAGATGCATCAGCAGCCAAGGCAGCTTCGTAGATTTGGGCACTCATGACGTTACCGATGGTATATCCTTGAAATGAGCCACCAACCACACCAGCGTACCAGTGCACGTCTTGGAGCACGCCATCACGGTCATCAGTGGGGGTAATCCCGAGATTCTCGCTATACCGTTGCTTCCAGACTTGTGCCAAGTCTTTGACGGCGATGGTACCTTCCAACAATTCTAGCTCAAGCTCAAAGCGGGTGATTACATGCAAATTGTACGTAACTTCATCAGCATCGGTGCGAATCAACGATCGCGAAACTTTGTTAATGGCGCGATAGAATGCATCAAGTGATACTTTTGCTAATTGCTGTGGGAAGGCGGCTTGTAAGCTTGGGTATTGATATTGCCAAAATGTTTTGGATCGCCCTACAATATTTTCCCATAACCGTGACTGACTTTCGTGCACCCCACTCGAAGTACCGTGAGACAATGGCGTCCCTTCTAGCTCGAAGGCCACACCTTGTTCGTAGACAGCATGACCACATTCGTGGATAACACTAAACAAACAATCGCCCAAATCGTTTTCGCGGGCACGCGTTGTAATCCGGATATCGCCATATGCTAATCGCGCTTCAAACGGATGGCGTGCGGTATCAAGCCGGCCACGATTAAAATCATAACCTACTTTTTCGGCAAGCAAACGCCCATACGCCATTTGTTGATCGATGGGGAATGGTCCTGACAAACAACTATCATCTGCAGGTGCTTGACGACAAATTGCATCAACCATAGGCACCAACCCATCGCGGAGGGTTTTGAATAACGGCCGAATCGTCGCAACGTTCATGCCACTATCGGCTTGATCAATCAATGGGTCTGCAATATGCCCAGAATTTGGGAAGAATGAGGCATATTTACGACTGAGTTCTATGGTTTTTTCGAGGAAGGGGATTACTTTGGCGAAGTCATTGGCAGGTCGCGCTTCGGCCCAGGCCATATAACTCGAATTTTGGTGTTCGGTCATTTCGGACACAAACGCGCCTGGTACCCGAGTTGCAATGTCATAATCCTTGGATGTGACGGCTACAATATGGGCATCGAGGGAGTTGGAATCCCAATGTTCGGCCTGTTTGCGCAATTTCTCGAGCAAATGACCAATTGCCGGGTCAGTAAACTTGTCGTGGAGCATTTTGGACATCAAGGCCATCTGACGGCCGCGTCCTTCGCCTGCACCATTGGGCATGATACTGCCTTGATCCCAACCCAACAATGCATTGATGGCATTTAAGTCGGATAATTCAGCCAAACGTAGACGCAAATCTGTTAATTCCGTAGTCATTGCTACTCCTTTGCTTACCATTCAAGTGTATCTTACTGGAAACAGGGTTATTTTGCTGTTAATAGCGCATATTGGGCATCGCTCAGCGGCACCACCGACAAGCGACCTTGGCGCACCAAATGCGAATCAGCAAAGAGCTCCAAGGCTTTGATTTGCGCCAATTGCAGTCCATTGGGCAAGGATTGGACTGATGCTACATCTACTACCTTTAGCTTGTCACTCGGGTCGTGGGGGTCTTGATACGGTGGTGATACGACGACGGCAATCCCGGCCACACGTCGTTCATCACCGGTATGGTAAATAAGACACCAATCGCCCACCTGCATGGTTTTGATGAAATTTACCGCTTGGGCATTGGCAACACCATCCCAAACTGTTTGACCATCACGCACCAAATCAGCATATGAATAGACGTCAGGTTCACTTTTAAGCAGCCAGTTCGCCATAATTTCCTCCTTTTTCAACATACATCCGCAAAAATGATCATGTGAAAGTCGACTCACAAACGACGGGCTATTCTCTCGCTCTCACCGAAACATCAGTTTCGGCCACTGTGACAAATACCCCACGCCAGAGCCCTATCCCGACGGTAGCCGCTGCCATCAGGGCCATCACCACGCATACGGCAAAGACAGGTTTTGCGCTACCAGTGGCATCATACAACAATCCACTGAGCGGGATTCCAATAAGTGGTGCCAACCCCCAGCCAGCAGCCGACATGGCAGCCTGTGAACTGGCGGCTAACCCTGTCGGTGCCCGGTTGGCCACGAGTGACACCAAAATAACAAATGACAACCCAAAGCCTGAACCACGCAGTACCGCAGCCAAGAGCAGTACAACCGGCGACCACGCCACAGCATAGGCAACATGTGCGAGGACGATGATGAAGCAACCGAACATTAATGTTCTTTCGGCACCAAGCCACGCAGTCAGGCGTGGCACATTTCGCATCATTGGAATTTCGGACATGCCGGTGACGCCCAACAATAAGCCAATAAACAATCCACCACCACCCAAGGATTCCATCAAAATTCCTTCGAACGTACCGCTCATACTCAGCGAACCTGCCATTAAAAACGACGTAATCAACAACGTGCGCATTGCGGGATTCCGCAAAAGGGGGCCCCACATCGGGCCTTGCGCAGGGGCAGCTGCTTCTTCGTCGAGGCGTGATGCCAACAGCGCCACCGGCAAAAAACCCAAACAGGCTGCAACAAACATCGGCTGGTACCCGAATTTTTGCCAGGCAAAACCGCTAATAATCGCAACCGTGGCAAACCCCAATGAACCCCACATCCGCATTGCACCAAAATTTACTTTGTGCATTACCGACATCTTAGCAACGAGACCATCACCAATACCAGCGATGGGACTCCGCACAATCGACATCAACAACATCAATGACAGTAATACCCAGTAGTTGGTACTCAAGCCCAACAAAAATATGGCAATACCAGTAATAGCAATACACAACGCCAAAATGCGCACGCGTGCCCGTAATCGATCAGCGAAACTTGCTATTAACGGTGCTGAGGTTAACATCAACAAGGGTAGCAAGGTTGAAAAAATGGCTATTTGCGAGCCAGTTAAACCGATTTGCAAAAAATAAACATTAAGGAACGGCACATAAAACCCCACCACACCCCAATACCCAAAATAATAACTTGCGCCACGTACTACCGGGTTTTGCACCCAACGCCCCTTTGAAGAATGTGCCATGAATCCCTCGAATAAAAGTTCTTTTACTAGTGTACCGCAGCCACGCCACAACATTTCATCTGATCGTATAATAGATAAAACTGTTTTATAAGGAAATTAATCATGCATATTCGCTTCCACGTCGGCGGTCCACGTGTGCACCCTGTCGAAGAACAAGCCACCATAATCAGCACCTGGCTCGACCCACACTACAAGATTAGTGTACGCGCCGATGGCGATGCATTTGGCGATCTGGAGGATGTAGATTTACTTGTCCCGATGGGGATGTATTGGCCTGGGATGAGCGCCGAATGGGCTGGGAGCATGACCTATACCCCCATCGATGCAACCGCCCAAGCCAATTATTTGCGCTATTGTGACTCGGGACGGCCGATGTTGATACACCACGGTGCCATCGGGTGCTATAGCGATTGGCCCGAATTTGCCCAACGCCTCGGCGTAAAGTGGGGCTGGCAACGTGCCTCACATTCACCATTCCAACACCACACGATAACCATAGGGAATAGTAGTCATCCAATTGTTACCGGCCTGCACGATTTCACCATTGAAGACGAAATTTACTATAAACTTTGGATGGATGAAACACGTAATCCCAGCCATCATATGTGGGCAACCTGGGACGGCGAACAACACCCAATGCTTACCACTTTGGACGCCAATGCCCGTGCCGGTAAAGCAATTTACAGTGCCCTTGGCCACAATCTGCGCTCAATTGAGCCCCCGGCGCTGCGCCGATTATGGCGGAACAGCGTTGATTGGTTGCTCAGCCGCTAAACACTTCAAAGGAATTAATGTGATAACACGAACTGCTATTATTGGCGCCGGCAAGGCCAACGCCACCCAAACCAAACTCGGTGGCTACCAGATTGGTTATACCCATGCCAGCGCATACCAACGTAATCCTCAGACACATCTAGTGGCGGTAGCAGATATTGTCCCTGCACATATTGATGCGTTCAACGAACGTTTCGATACGCTCGGATATGACAATTACCACACCATGCTCCAACGTGAACGTCCAGACATTGTCAGCATTTGCACATATGTCGGGCTGCATTACGAGATGGTAGTTGCGGCTGCCAATGCCGGTGTGAAAGCTATTTTTTGTGAGAAACCGTTTGTGGCGACACCACGCCAACTAACCGACATCCGACAGCTTGTGGCACGCACTGGCATCAAAATCGCAATGGCCCATGTGCGCCGCTACCGCCCAGCATTCCAATTCGCCAAACAGTGTTTCAATGATGGGACAATCGGGCTCCCCATTGCCTGTGTCGCTGGTATTGCCGGATGGGATTTGAGCGAATGGGGATCACACTGGATCGACATGTATCGTTACCTGCTCGCCGAACAACCGGTGGTTTGGGTGATGGGTCAAGCCCGCGTCCGCCATACGCGGGGGTTTGGGCATGCCATGGAAGATCATGCCACCATCCACATGGGATTTGCCAGCGGCGCACGGGGAATCCTCGATGGTGGCCAAGGATTGCCGGGCAAAGATATTATGAGTTTGGTGGGAAGTGAAGGTATCATCACCATCCACGATGAAGAATCGCTCACCGTCACCACTGCGCAAGGAGCGGTACGCCACGACTTCACCAATCAAGTGAGCTGGGATGGGTGTTGGGATGCAGCAATACGAGACATCCATGCGTGGGTGGCGGGTGGTGAGGAGCCAATCATTGGATTTTCACATGTGATTGATTCTGCAGAAGTCAATTTGGCCGGCTATGTGTCGGCAGTCATGCGCGACCGGGTCGATTTACCGATGCAGGGTGAATTACTTGACGTGTGGCCACTTGAGCTCCTTGTCCCTGATGTAGCAAATTGACCACACGCACATTTTTTATTTCATCAAGGTATGTTATGCAAATCGAAGCGATATGGGAGCATGATCACCACTACTGGGGTACATTTAGTCGGATTACCGCGCGCAGTGGCTATGCGTTCTATACAAATCCTAGTTTGCCCGGACGATACGACCCCAACCATGCCGGATTCATGCGCCTGGATCCTGGGAACGTCGATGCCGTCATTAGCGATGTGGTGCATTTTTTTGACGCATTAGGGATGGATAGTGTGGTTTATCTCGATCACAAAGCCGCTCCTCCATCGCTCACCGCCGTTTTAGCGCACCACGGATTTGCTGCGATGACTGATTGGGGAGTTGTAGATCTTATGGTTCACCAGGGTGGGCTCCCCACTCCGGATGCGCACATCATGGTCACCAGTGCCCTGGATGCGACTGATTTTGCCACATGGGCCAATCTCGGTGAAACTGACCTGCATAGCTCTACAGAAATAATGTATGCGCTTCGCTACCAAGAAGTCAGTGCAAATGATGTGACAGGATATATTGCGTGGAATGAAGGCGAACCTGCGGGGCGGTGTATCACGTATAGTCGCGCTGGCATTACCCGAATCGAAAGTGTCTTTGTGGCGCCAAAATCTCGCCGGGTTGGTGTGGCTAGGGCAATGGTATCACACGCAATTGTGGCAAGTCGCCCCCGTGGAGAAGTGGTTTACCTTTTTGCCCATCAAGCGAGTCATGCGCAAACACTCTACGCGAGCCTCGGAATGCACACGGTGGTGAATAACGCCGTCGTTACTTATGTACGACCATTTCGTGACGAATAAGTCTATTTTGAACAAAACCGCCTCCCTTTGATTGAAAACTCCATCTGGTATAATTTGCACATACCGTAAAACAAAAGGGACAATAATGAACCCTCGAAATCAATTTGCCAGCGATCCACATTTACCGCGGTATCATTTCACCGCCCCACATGGGTGGTTGAACGATCCCAATGGACTTATCCACTGGCGTGGCGAATATCATTTGTTTTATCAATTCAATCCCCATGGCGCATTCTGGGGTGCCATGCACTGGGGTCATGCGGTGAGTACCGATTTGGTACATTGGACCGATTTACCAATCGCGCTTGCCCCTGACATGCCTTACGACCGCGCCGGTGTTTTTTCGGGATGCACAATCATCCATGATGGCAAACCGGTCATTATGTATACCGGGGTTAATAGCCCACATCAATTGCCGTGTGTCGCCTATGCCGACGACAATTTGCGTACATTTACTAAGGCACCACAAAATCCGGTGATTGGAACTCCTCCCGACAATCTAGTCGAAGACTTTCGTGACCACAGTATGTGGCGTGACGGCGAATGGTGGTATCAAATCATCGGGTCGGGCGATGGCACGCATGCAGTAGCGCCAATATTTCGCTCAAAAGATTTGTTGAGCTGGGAATACCTCGGGCGCATGATTGAATCTGAGGATGCCGTCCTTGAAAAAATCTACGAATGCCCTGATTTTTTTGCGAGCAATAACCAACATGTATTTATCACCTCGCCCCTGCCCATGAAGCGCGTGATTTGGATGAGTGGGGCGTTTGACGGGCGTAAATTTGTGCCAAGCCAGCGCAACATGGTTGACTGGGGGATGAGTTTCTATGCTCCGCAAAGCTTTAGCGATGCAGATGGCCGCCGGATTATGATCGGTTGGTGTCAAGAGCAACGTAACGAAAGTAGTTCCCGCGCGGCAGGCTGGCAAGGGGTGATGACCTTACCGCGAATTATCGCACTCGATGATGCCGGCGCATTGACGTTTACCGTAGCACCAGAAGTCATCAATCTCGAAGGCATCACCATCACCCACGGTCGCGATTTAACGGTCAGCCAAGCCCAAACTTCCTTGGCGCATGTGGCCGGCGACAGTTTGGTCATCCATGCCCGCATCGCAGCCAGTGGCGATGCTCGCACCATATTTGTGCTCCGCCACGACCCTCAGAGTAGCGAACAAACTACCGTCACCTGGGACCGCGGCCGCAACGAGCTAGTGTGTGATATGGCGCAGAGTAGCCTCAACCAAAACACCAGTCACGATTGCTACCGCGCCACCTTGCACGCCAGTGTGGCTGATGAACTCGAATTACATATTTACATCGACCACTCTATCATCGAAATCTATGCCGGAGCGTATA
>CALQBW020000094.1 GCA_943328915.2 Singulisphaera sp. GP187
ACGAGCAACGATGATGAATGAAAAGTACAATTCTGGTATCATGAATAAAATCAACCCATAGGATTTACCGATGTCAATTCCTCGCCAACACATCATAGCCCATGCCCCTGTGCGAATATGCGATCTTGGCGGTTGGACCGATACGTGGTTCGCCGGGCATGGACGCATTTGTAGCCTCGCCGTTGCCCCTGGTGTCACGGTCGAAATTACCATGGCGGCGAGTACCACTCCCACCGACACAATTACGGTCGAAGCCGTCAATTATGGTCGCACGATGCGTTACCCGGATGACATGAACGAACACCCCTTGTTGGTTGCCGCCATTGCCGAGCTGCCGCCACCGATTGGAGCGACGCTTACCATTCGCGTCGCAGCCCAACTCCCGCCGGGGTGTGCCACGGGCACCAGCGCAGCCGTGGCAGTCGCGCTGCTTGCGGGCTTGGCGGCATGTCATGGCAATCACCCGAGCGCAGGTGAGCTTGCCCGCCTGGCTCACCAACTCGAAACCGATCGTCTCGGCTTACAATCGGGAATCCAAGATCAAATCGGGGCTGCCTATGGCGGTTGCAATGATATCACAATGTCCGCCTACCCCACCGCCACGGTACATTCGTTGCGGTTGTCGTCTCAGACTGTCGCACAGTTGAACCAGCAAATGGTGTTGTTTTATTTGGGCAAACCGCACATCTCATCAGCCATCCATCAACAAGTAATCACGCGCTTCGAATCGACACCGACCGCCCAGCAGCTCCTCGACCCGCTCCGCCAAATTGCTTCGGCCGGGGGTCACGCTATTGCAAATGGTGATTTGGTGACGTTTGGCTTATTGATGCGCCAAAACACCGAGGCACAACGCGCATTACACCCCATGTTAATCAGTGCAGATGTCGATGACATCATCACACTGGCGACGCAACATGATGCACTCGGTTGGAAGGTAAACGGCGCCGGTGGCGATGGTGGTTCGCTGGCGGTGTTGTGTAGTGCCAGCCAATCACAACGCGATGCATTCGTGGCTGTAGTCCAACAGCATTTGCCGCATGTAAAAGCCATCCCCGTCCAATTTAGCCCGAACGGCGTTCAGGTCAGTATTCATCCAAAGGAGCAATTACGATGAGTTACCAGATTCATTTACATCCCGCCATGTTTGGCGAAAAAAGTCGTTTATTCCTCGAAAGCCCCGACTTTACGGTATCAACCTTTTTGTTTGACAGCGGTGTCGCCGGCTTGCGCATCAAGAATAGTCGTGGCGAACTAGTGATGTTGCCCTACCAAGGCCAACAGGTATGGTCGGCGACGTTTGATGGCCGGTCATTAGGCATGCGCTCGATGTTCGACGAACCACAACAAACCACCACCTATTTACACACGTACGGCGGGTTTTTTATTCATTGTGGTGCTACTCGCATGGGCGTGCCGGGGCCGAGCGATAGCCACCCCCTGCACGGAGAGTTACCCAATGCCCGCTACCAATATGCGTGGCTGACTATTGGCGAAGATGAACGCGGATCATATGTGGCGCTGAGTGGGACATTTCGCCATACGGTCGCTTTTAACGATGATTATGTGGCGACCCCCGAAATGCGGTTGTATGCCAATCAAACCATCTTCCACATGTCACTCGCAATCCAAAACCGCAAAAAAACCGCTATGGATTTGATGTATTTGGCGCATATTAACTTTCGTCCAATCGACAATGCCCAGCTCATCACCACCGCCCCCACCACGCCTGAAGCAATTCGGGTGCGCCGCAGCATCCCCTCACATATTTCGCCTCCTACAGGCTATCGTGAATTCATCGAACGCTTAGGCGCCGACCCACTCATTGCAAACACGCTCACGCCTGGGTTGGGATTTGACCCCGAAGTGGTTTTCACCATCAATCCCAAGGCAGATGCGCAGGGCTGGGCCCATAGTCTGCAGGTCAATCCCAGCGGAAGCGCCGATTATGTCGCGCATCGCCCAGACCAATTGCCGTTTACCATCCGCTGGATTTCGCGCACGCCCGACCAAGATTGCTTGGGCTTTGCCATGCCCGCCACCGCAGAACCAGAAGGCTATACTGCCGAAAAAGCCAAAGGCAATCTGCAATCTATCGCCGGGTCGACAACGTGGCGGGCAGACTTTGTGGTCGGGGCGCTCGATGGCAAACAAACGACGGCCCTGCGCACCCAAATTACACAATAACAGGGTATGTAAATAGCAAACACCCCCAACGGCGTAATCACGCAGATGGGGGTGTTTGCTTGAGAATTATTCAGGTTTCGGGGTGCGGTTTTTGGCGCGTTCACGGAGCAACAAGATAATCCCGACCAACAGCGGAATCGAACCCACAACTAACCCAATATTGTCGGCCATCAACAAATAGGGTGAACTCTGGTGCGCATACTGTTCTACATTCGGCGCAAACGCGTATTGTTCTGCTTGCGACGTTGCATTCAGGACTGCCAAACGAAATACCACCGGCAAGATGACCATTGGGACCCCAAAGAAAATCAACAACCGCGCCCACATATTACTTCCCTTGCAAAATCAATTCGATGCGGGCCGAATCTGCCGCCGTCAAGGCTGGGGCCGCCAAGGCTCCTACACATTCCTTGATTTGATCGACTGAGCTGGCACCAATCAAGGCAGTGGTAATCCGAGCGTCGCGCAATACCCATGCCAAGGCCAGTTGGGCAGTGTTTTGACCGCGTTCAATAGCCATATCACGCAGTTTGGTGACAATGGCGATTTTGGCGTCGGTCACGCCTGCCGGCTTGAGGAACCCGTGCGGCTTCGACGCACGTGAACCATCGGGAATGCCTTTTAAGTAGCGGTCTGTCAACATCCCTTGGGCCAATGGCGAGAAGGGAATACAACCAACGCCGGATTCACCTAACAAATCAACCAAGCCGGTTTCTTCAATCCAGCGGTCAAACATGTTGTATGACGGCTGATGGATCAAACACGGCGTGCCCAATTGCTTGAGGATGGCAAAGGCTTCTTTGGCTTGGGCTGGGCGATAGTTTGACAATCCGACGTACAATGCGCGGCCGCTGCGCACGATGTAATCGAGGGCTTGCATGGTTTCTTCGAGAGGGGTTTCGGGATCGGGGCGGTGATGGTAAAAAATATCGAAGTAATTGAGACCCGTGCGTTTGAGACTCTGGTCACAGCTCGATACCAAGTATTTGCGTGAACCCCATTCGCCGTAGGGACCGGGCCACATGTAGTAGCCGGCCTTGGACGAAACAATGATTTCGTCGCGGTAAGGCGCCATGTCGTGGCGCATGATTTGTCCAAAGGTTTCTTCGGCAGAGCCGGCTGGTGGGCCGTAATTGTTCGCCAAATCGAAGTGGGTGATTCCCATATCAAAGGCAGCCAACACCATGGCGCGTGAGTTTTCGTATTTATCGACCCCAGCAAAGTTATGCCACAACCCTAACGACAACGCAGACAATTTGAGACCACTGCGACCAGTGCGATTGTAACGCATACTGGCATATCGACTTGTATCGGCGACATACGGCATTGTGAGACTCCGTTCAGATAAAGAATAATTGCGGACACCGTTATAATACCTGAAACTCGCATATCACGCATGCTGTTATTGGAACCTTGTGATGAAAAATGCGTCATGAAATTGGTCTGCATACCGCTGATCGCGTGAATCATGACAAACTTGTGAACTCCGCGCCCCCCAATCGGCCACTCTATTGGCCAATGTGGTATTTCTTGTTTTCGACCGTTGCCAACACACGTACGCGGTTATTGTAATTATTCATCGAAGCATAATGCGCTCACATTGCCCCACCCGATTGCCTATTCACCGCCGCGCAATGCGGTTTTTTTCACCAAAATAATCATCAGCTGCAATAACGCACACTCTGCCTGCGCAAGCGTGAAACACCCAATTATTGCAAATAAACGGAGCGCCAATGCCGGTTACACTTGGAGTAGGGTAATTCTGGAGGAAAAAATATCAATGCATCACAAAAAATACGTTTTCGTTGCCATGGTTTTCTGGGTGACTGCCTGTGGGAATTTCACCGCCAATGGTGCGAAGGAAGTCACTACGCGCATCGCAGCCACGCACCACGCAGGGGACACGCGACAACCAGCACAGCGCACGGTCAATCTGACTGGCAAACAACAGAACGCAACCCACACGAGCAAACCGGCACCCAAACCGACCAAAGCAACCCCGGTATCCGCACAGCCTGATGATTATCGTGCAATAAATAAAAACGTTGACGCATTTTTTGGCACATTTATCAATGCAAAAACACCAGGCGGGGTGGTTATCGTGCTCAAAGATGGGCAGATTATCCACCAAGCAGCCTATGGCCTCGCCAATCTCAAAACGAAAACGCCATTGACCGTCGATCACATCTTTCACTTGGCGTCGATGGGCAAACAAATGACAGCCCTTTGCATCATGATGCTTGCCGAGCAGGGCAAACTCAGCTATGACGACCCCATTAGCAAATACATCCCCGAGATTTCACAATTTGGCGATACATTTACCATCCGACAAGTACTCCATCACACCTCGGGTTTGCCCGATTACGGCGATGGCATCACGGACGCCTTGTTGGCACGCTCAGCCAACCCCACCAATGTCGATATGATTGCCGTCCTCCACAAAAAGCGCAAACTTCTCTCAGCACCTGGCGATGCCTTTTATTACAGCAACGCCGGCTACGACATGTTGGCCGTATTGATTGAACGGGTGTCAGGCGAATTATTCCCTGACTTCGTGCAGAAGCATATTTTCGACCCACTCCACATGAAAAACACCTTCTCACTGCCCGACAAAAAACGCCGTAGCAATGCAATGGTGACGATGAGCTATACCGGCAGTCGCAAAAAACCGGAAGCGTACCCCAATGACCCACTCGACAATATCTACGGCTCAGGATCTGTCTATGCAACCATCGGCGATATGGCGTTGTACGACGAAGCACTCTATGGGAACACCCTCGTTTCGCAAAAGACCTTTCAAGAAGCACTCAACCCAGCCACGCTGAACGATGGCAGCGTGGAGCAATACGGATTTGGCTTGGAATTCGAAAAATGGAAAAAAGAAACCTACGTGGCACATTCTGGAGCGTGGCTGGGCTTCAACAACGATTACGTGCGCTTCCCCCAACGCCATTTTTCGGTCATTGTATTACTCAACCGCGATTATGAACACCCCGATAATCCGCGGATCGCCCTCAAAGTGGCAGAGTTTTATTTGAAATAACTATCAAATGCTACAGGATGCACAAGATGAGCGCGCATGTGACACCAGGATGAATTCTACTATTGTTTCCGGTAGGATTACGCACGCAGTGCGATCCTACCGGGCATTATTCAGACGTCGTACGTATCTTCGAATTGGCCCAAGGCGGTGACATGGTCGCCGTAGCCATGGGTGATAAAGACATCCAGCGGTACATCATCGGGCAAGGGCTCGATGACGGTGCGCAGATTGCCGGTGCCCATGCCGGCATCGATGAGCAGGCTACAGGTACTGCCTTTGATGAAGTACATGTTGACGTTGTCGTAATCGCGGATGACAAAAAAGCCCGGCATTCATTCATTCTCACATAACTATCTTGGTCACGGCGGGCAATCCTGAATTGAAATCGCACAACGGCGCTGGCTTGACCGTCTCGCGCAGCAATCGCGTTGATAGTAGTTATTATATGCAGGCCGGTATTGACGTCGTAGTGCTGGTAAAAAATCAACTCATTGCGGCCACATACTGGGCTAGTGGTGGTGGGCGTCATGCCAGCGATGGTGTAGTGGATAGTGGCTGCGGGCGACGCAATTAGCGACACACGTTTTTCGACGGCGTAGGTCCCTGGGGCGGGAAAGGCCGTCGGTGGGGTGTAGAATGAATGGTATCCTTTTTCCCAGAACAACGTGGTGTCAAAGTACTTTTTTATCCCAAAAAATGCTGCCTGTTAGCGGTATAGATTCAATTTACCATTCAAAAATGAAATTGCAAAAAACCGTATATTGTTCGAAGCAAATGAATAATATACTTTACCAATTCAATATATATTTATTATCCAAATGATGGTATTATCAACGTATAAACAGATTACTCGTGCCGTAAACCTTCAAATTTTCTTTTTCGAAGCCTGCCTGCCTGGTGATACTGTCACACAGTCCAATTCTACGAATCGGATGGACACGGTACCTTGGATGGAAGATGTCGCCGCTATCTGTGCGGTAACCGTACATTCATCCTCTTTACTCAATCAAAAGGATTTTTGCAATGCAGCCCATTTACAAAAAAACATTCCAGCGGCTGAGTGTCATACTGTTATATGGAATGACAACCTTTACCTGGTCGCTCCAGCCCACACCAACTGCCCATGCCACCATCCGCACCCTCAGTCCAACCCAAACCGACATGGCGGCGCATGCCGTCGGCGGAGAATGGCACAACGGCACGGTGGCGCCAACAGTGGTCGATTTTGGGGGCAATCCTGCAAGCACTTCGATAGGTGGCATGGATCAATGGCTAACAGCCCAACAAGCCAAAGTGCAAGCCCCTACCCAGACCCGGAGCGTCGTTGGCGCCAAACGCTTGTTGGTGATTCGGGCGGCATTTAGCGATTCGCGCAATCGCCGCTTTACCAATAATGAATTACTCAATCTCATTTTCAATCCAATTAACGAAATATTTCGCGCTACATCGTATGGCTACTTCCCGGGGTGGCAAATTACGTTTGCTGATCCGGTGGTGCTGTCCAGTCCTCGTAGTGACTATGTGCTCGGGAACAATGAGTTGAGTGACGACGACGATGATAATTCGCAAGAACTAGTCGAAGATATCTTGAGTGCCAGCGACGAAGCCACCCTCGAACCACTGATCGAAAACACCGACACCGTGGTTATCATGATGAATAATGAGGTGTCAGATAATAAACCGGCCCTTCGAGCGTACAATTATTCCACCCGGGACCTAGACTTTGGCGCACTCGATTGGGGCGATGATCTCAATACTATTTTCATCGATGAAGGCGGAGTTAGACTCTATGACAACGGCATGCCAATCGTCGGATTATCAACGAGTGTCGACTTACTCAAGGGCTGGATGATGCACGAACTGGGCCATGCCCTACAAACATATTCCAGCAGCGGCGACATATTCCACCCCAGCAACTATAACAATTCTTATGAAGTGCTTGATCGCAATATGCCAGGCCATATCAGTGCGATGCTCAAAACAACGACATTCAATCAATGGATGCCCGCCTCGCAAACCGTTACCGTCACTGCATTTAATCAAAATGCCTCCAACGCCATCTGCCTACGGGCTATTGAATACGACTACCACGACAATCCCACCCCGCAAATATTGCGTATCAATTACCCTGATTTTTATTATTTGGTCAGTGCCCATCGCCGCGTCAATGGCGATGAATTCAATGCAAATTGGTCAGACCAAATGCCCCGTGGCATCCCCGAAGAAGGCATTCTAATCGAACGCGTGATAAATCGGGGTACCCAATGGAATGACCTCAATGGCGACGGTATATCGCAAGCGACCGAAGACCAAGACTGGCGCTCGATTGTGCGGGGACGCACGGGCTACGATGACCCATATCATCCCCGAAATGACGATCGGCTTTGGCAAACTGGCAGCACCTTTAATGACCACACCGACGGTACGCCCGGTAGCGACATGGCAGATGGACTCGATTTAAGTGTTACCACGCAGCCAAATGCAGACACCTGGTGTGTCAAGTTGAGCTTTCGCAATAGTGCCCGAACACCCGATGTGGGGTTAGCGTCGTGGCGCCAGCCCCCCGGCGAATCGTACGAATCAACCGACATTTGGATAGATAGCCCGCTCAACGGGTATGGCACCTTTCGCTATGGCATGTGGAATGACCTCGATAACCAGAGCGTACCCCGTGGTAATGGTGACGACCCGGCCATCGGCTCAATCAACCGCGTCTATGCCCGCATCCACAATTATGGGTTGCAGGCCGCTACCAACGTCAAAGTCCAGCTGCAAGTCAGCAACCCACTGGGGGTCGGTATACCGCGCACCAATGGCTGGCGCGATCTCGGAGTCCAGCTCACGGCAGCCCAATTCCCCGCTTTGGCCAGCATCCCCGCCCAAGGGTATACCGACGTGTATGTCGACTGGGCGCCCGATGTGGCATTGACACCTGCCCAAATTGCCGCCGGCGTGTTTCAATTGCATAGTTGTGTGCGGGTGGTAGTGAGCCCCGTTACCGGCGAAACCATGCTCGGCAATCAAGACGGCAGCGAAGAACAAGAAAACATTCAAAACTTCGAAGCCACACCGACGCGCAGTCCCGCTTTTGTGCACACGCTGACGTTGACGAATGAATCACTCAATAACACCATCGTCTATCTCAAGCAAGCCAACACGTTACCCGTGTCGTGGACACTCCAAATCAACAACGATAAACGCGACATCGCCATTCCCGCCATGACCGGCAGCGCCCCAATCAGCGTCACCGTACCTATCACCGTCACGGCGGCGGGGAGTAGTGTGGTGGGGAGTAGTTTCGTCGTCGAAATCAGTGCCCTCGAAAATCGTGAACTCATCAACCAGTCGAGCCTCATTACTGATCCCGTCTACCTGCGCACCCACCCAGACCAGAAAAACATCGGCGGCTTCAACTTTACCGTCAACGTGCTCGCCGATACCCAGATTCAGTGCAACGCCTATGGGCGCGGTGGGAGCTATGTCGAAGTGGTTGGTGCACTCGATGGCTTTGAAGGTATCCACCAAGCAGGCGTGCCGTTACGCGCCTACGCCCAACTCTACGATGACACGTATACGCCCATTGCACTCGACGATCGCGCCATGGGGGCGGTGGGCAGTAATGGCGTGTTCCGGATGAGTTTCAATTCGATAATTAACCAAAAAGCCAAGTTTCCCAAATACGTACGCTGTCTCTTCCCGGGCACCACCATGCTGGCGAGTAGCGCGAGTGGCTACGTCGAAATCACTCCGACCATGGTACCGACAACCACGCCAGAAGCCTGGGTGGGCAGTCAGTTCCATGCCGCGCTTAGCCTCAATGAACTCCTCCCCCCACGTGATAGCTATGGTGACCAAATCGACATTTTCGCCAGCACGGCCAATCCCTATATTTGTCCTGCCGGGCGGTGCCCGCAACTCAGTGGCGGTGTAAACGGGAGGAGCGTGCAGTTTAGCCCGGCCAACGATACGTTTTTGCAAAGCACCAACAATGTAACGCTTGCCAATGCGTTCAGTGTGGGGATGTGGGTGCAACGTGATCAACGCAATATCACCGAATGGCTGCTATCGCATGGCAGCAATACGAGCCTGGGCAATTTGTTTGCGCTCGGGTTTAACCCTACCAACCAACTCAGTTGTAGTACTTTTGGTGACGAATTTATTTCGAATCAACAAATCAGCGATAGTGCGTGGCATCATGTGGCGTGTGTGGTGGATGGCAATCAGCGGAGTATTTATATCGAC
>CALQBW020000095.1 GCA_943328915.2 Singulisphaera sp. GP187
GAAAACGACATATTTGTCGGCTACGCAGGGCTCAAACCGACCGCTATTGGTGGAGCCGACAGCATTGAATTGTTGTATGGTGTGGTGCCTGATTTTTGGCGACAAGGGATGGCAACAGCGATGGTGACCACGGTGCTCAATAACGCCGATACCGTCCTCAGGTTGCCACGACTGGTGGGCTATACGTTGACTAGCAATACCGCTTCACAACAATTGCTGTTGGGCAAAGGGTTTGGGTATCAAGGCACCGTCACCCACGTCGATTTACCGCATTTTTGGTATGTGCGGATGCGTGATCATTAACTGGTATGGCGCTATTTTGATGACATGAAAATTGACTGTCGTTGGCTGGAAAAAAGAAGATTAATGTCGCCCCATGGCACGGTGATTCACCGCACCATGGGGATTTTTTAGCGTGTTTCGGTGATTTTGCTAAGGCCGTGGGGGTTGTCGGCATTGCGCCCCCGTTGTGCCGCCGTGGCATGAGCGATGCGTTGCCATGCAACAATCGTACTCAGTGGCGCCACTCGTTGGTCACACTCAGGCAGTGGCAATGCGACGGTGGCGTGCGCAAGTAGGTCTGGTGCATGGCTGGCGATGATGAGTTGGGCGTCGTGTTGTACGAGGCGACTGATGAGTTGCTGGGTGTCGTGGTGGGTGGCGCCAGCATCGGCACTGATGAGTACGGGAAAGCCCCGCTCGACGATCGTGACCGGCCCATGCAGTACGTCGGCCGACGAATAGGCCTCGACGGCGAGTCCACTGAGTTCTTTGATTTTGAGGGCGGCTTCGTAGGCGGTGGCATACTGCAACCCGCGGCCGATACTGATGGCCGTGGCCGATTGGCCAAGGATGCGCGCGGCCTGGGTGATGGTGCTGTCGGGGATGGCCAGGACTGCCTGCATGAGGGTTGGGACAGTCACAATTGCGTCATAGAGGCTTTGGTCGCCACTTAGGGCGCTGATGAGGAGGGCTATGGAGGCGAGTTGGTTGGTATAGCTTTTGGTGGCGGCCACGCTCAATTCTGCGCCTGCTCGAATGTCGATATGCAAGGCGGCGGCCTGGGCCAGGGGTGAACTCGGGTTGTTGGTGATGGCGAGGGTCAAGGCACCACCGGCACGGGCGCGCTGGAGCACATCGCAGATATCGGGTGAACGCCCCGATTGCGATACCCCTATTACCAAGGCTCCATTGAGGTTTAGGTCTACAGCATAGAGCGTCCCCAAGGCGGGGGTGGCTAAGGCTACCGGCCAGCCGAGGCTGATCCCAAACAGATATTGGGCGTAGCGCGCCGCATTATCTGACGTGCCACGGGCGGCAATCATGACAAAGCGCGGGTTACATGTACGGATTTGGGTGGCGATGGCCGACCATTGGTCAGGTCCGCGTATGAGTTGCGTAATGGTATCGGGTTGGGCATAAATTTCGTCACGGAGTTGGCTCGTCGTCAAATCATACTCCTTTTGTCTTTTGAGTATCTTACCGCAATTCTCCGCACGGGCTAGCCTGTTGGCTCATTATACAGGGTGTACAATTGCCTCGCCCAAAAAAATCATTGCCGGATACGCATATTGCGTCGCAACAGTATTGAATATTCACCAACGGTTAGCAGTTTTTTAATCAAAATCATCTGAAATGATAACGCAGAAGTGGCATGGTAATAGTGTAAACGTTACAAAGAGGTGAACCACCAGATGCACACCAATATGCTGAGCACCGCCGATCTTCATCTGCATACAATTCATAGCGATGGTCATTGTACCCCAGCCGAATTGGTGAACCATGTCCTCACCAAAACCGACTTGCGGGTGATTGCAGTGACCGACCATGATGCGATTGCCGGCGCGTACGAAGCACAATGCTGTGCTGCTGGAAGTTCTTTGGAAGTCATTATCGGCGAAGAAATATCGACCCGCGAAGGGCATTTGTTGGCTTATTTCATCCACGAGTTGATTCCCCCCGGCATGTCAGCCCGTGACACCATCGCTGCCATCCATGACCAAGGTGGGCTGGCCGTTGCTGCCCACCCCTATGATTGGATGGTGCGCTCGCTGGGACACTATGGCATGATGCGTCATGCCAGCGGCGCAGAGCCGTTTTGGGCGTTTGATGGGATCGAAACGATGAATGCCAGCTTGCGCCCGCGCAGTGCCAATGTGCGTGCCGCTACTCATGCCCGTGCCTTGGGAATTCCGGCCGTAGGCGGCAGTGATTCGCATTTGCTTGATACCGTTGCGTATGGGTATACGATGTTTGCAGGGACGAGTGCACTGCAATTGCGGCATGCCATTATTACTGGAAAAACCCAAGTCGGCGGTCGGCACTGGAGCATGGCAGATTTGGCAATTGCAGGGACGCGGTTACTCCAAAAAACCGTTGCCACTTTCACGATGCGCCAATTAGGGCAAGTTCCTTCGTAAACATACTCGGTTGGTTCTACCGTAACGGCGTGATGTGCCGTTACGGTTTTTTGGCAAAAATGAGTCATGGAAAAGCTGCATTTTGGCTTGCGTAAGTCGATCTCCATTTGTATACCGTGTCCATCAATGGATATAGTAGTACGGCCCAACTCGTTGATTATGTCTGTGATTTTGCTTATTTGGGTGTCATTGCGGTCACTAATCTAGACGCAATTGCGGGGGCGTACAACGTAACAATACGGGTGTGAACGCATCTTGAGGTGTTTATTGGCAAAGAAATATCGACACGAGAAGGGTATCTGGTGGCGTACTTTGTAGCACAGCATAACCGCGCTGTGATGACCGCCCGTGACACTGTGGTCGCCATCCATGACATGCGGGAATGGCGGTGCCAACCATACGCCTGGACGGTACGTTTGGTTGGGCGACTGCGGCTACTCCAAAACGCCCAGGGCAAATCCACCGCTATGGTAATGTGATGCGATTGAAGGAATGAAATCGAACGTGTTGCTCCAACAAGCCAATCTGCAGGCAGCGCGTACGGCGCGGATGCTGGGCTGCCAATCACTGGGGGAGTGATTCACACCTGCTCGATACCGTCGGCTATGGGTATTGGTGGTTTGCAGGAGAGCCTACCGACCAGCTGCAGGTGGGGATCATGCAGGACATGACTACGGTGATGGGCGGACGCGCGAGCACTAGCGAATTGGCTACTGCTGCTGGCAGTCTGATTGCCCATACAGCGGGTATGGTGGTTACGCACTACAAAACTAAAATATATTGTGGTGGAATATGCTACGCTATAACTGAACCGCAATTCATTGTGAAAGGGAGAACTGTCATGAGCGATGCTGCACGTGCCACGTTGATGCGCTTACTCAATACCACTAGCCCGTCAGGCGACGAAATCGCTGCCGCACGCGTGTGGCGCAACGAAGCCGAACAATTTGCCGACCATGTCTATAGCGATGTGCTGGGGAGCTCATACGCGGTCATCAATGGGGGCAAGCCACGAGTGCTATTGGCTGGACATATCGACGAAATCGGCTTGATGATTTCGCATATCGACGACAAAGGCTTCTGCTACTTCCAACCGATTGGGGGCTGGGACAGCCAAGTATTGGTGGGTCAACGCATCCGCATCATTGGCCGTGACGGCTTTGTGCGCGGGGTGATTGGCAAAAAACCGATCCATTTGATGACCCCCGAAGACCGCACCAAGGTGTCGCGCATCGAAGATTTGTGGATTGATATTGGGGCCAGCTCACTCGACGAAGCCAATGCCCTGATTAGTGTAGGTGCTTCTGCAGTCATCGACGCAGACCCACTCATCCTGGCCAATGGTCGGGTTATTGGCCGGGGTGTCGATAATCGCATCGGCGCATTTGTCGTGCTCGAAGCGTTACGCTTGTTGGCGGCAGATCGGCCGTTGGCAACGGTGGCTGCGGTGGCGACGGCTCAAGAAGAAATCACCTTGGCGGGTGCACGTACATCGGCCTTTGCCTTTGATCCACAGGTGGCGATTGCCGTCGATGTAACCTTTGCCACCGATCATCCCAATGCCAACCGTAATTCCCAAGGGGATATTGCCATCGGGGGTGGCCCCGTGTTGACCCGTGGTTCGGCCAATGCCCCGATGGTGTTTGCAATGTTGCGTGAAACGGCCGAACAAGCCGGCATCCCGTACCGCATTCAGTCCAATCCGTCGCGCACCGCGACAGATGCCGATGCCATTCATACGGCACGGGCAGGGATTGCCACGGCGGTGATTTCGATTCCCAATCGCTACATGCATTCGCCCAACGAAATGATCGATATCAACGATGCGCTCAACGCTGCGCGTTTGATTGCGGCCTTTGTGCGTCGCCTCAACGCTGAAACGTCATTTATTCCACGGTAACAATCAACGTGAAGAGACGGGTATGCATCGTGCATACCCGTTTTTTATTGGCAAAAGTCAAAACAAAGCGATTGTGGACAAAATTGTAGGGGTGCTCGTTACCGCTGCATGTCAACGGAATATGGCATGGAACACTCCGCAAAAGCTGCGATGGAGCGATAGATGCATAACGCATGACACGGTAAGCTTCATAGCAACGCAAGCGCGGACTTTGTTTCTCGGTAAAAGCAGTATCGCACCGCAAAAAATCAAGCGATCGATATCGTTCCGTCATATTACCCGACCAATGCGGCCCATTCATCGTAATGAATCTGGAGTTTTTGTTCGAGTTCGCTATATTGGGCGGCGAGGGCGGAGATGCGTTTAGGGTCGGTTTCGTTGCCGGACAGTGCGGCGGTGATATTTTGGCGTTCGGCCTCGAGCTGGGCTATTTCTTGTTCGAGTTGTTCACCACGGCGTTGGCGCCGGCGTGATTCACGCTCTTGTTCTTTGGTTTGGGGTGGACCTTGGAGTTGGGGAGCTGGTTTGTTGGGTGTAGGAGTCGTTTTGGGGACATTGGGGGTGGCGAGAGTGGTTTGCTTTTTGTCGCGCTGCTCGATGTGTTCGCGGTATTCGCTGTAATTACCATCAAACACGGTGATTTTGCCTTCGTCGACAATCCACAGTGTATCGGCCACGGCATCGATGAAGTAGCGGTCGTGCGACACAAACAAGAGCGTGCCGTCGTATTCGTTGAGCACGTCTTCGAGCGCTTCGCGAGCGCCGATGTCGAGATGGTTGGTGGGTTCGTCGAGGATGAGCAGATTACCACCGATGAGGGTGAGTTGGGCGAGGGCGACGCGTCCGCGTTCGCCACCCGACAAATCGCTGATGCGTTTGAAGACATCGTCGCCACTAAACAAAAAGCGTCCCAGGAAGGTGCGCGCTTCGGCTTCTTTGAGGGTGGGTCGGACGCGGCGCATTTCGTCGAGGATGCTATTGCTCATCGTCAGTCCTTCGTGGGACTGGGCGTAGTAGTTGATTTGGACGTTGCTGCCCAAGCGGGCATTGCCCCGCAGTGGCGGTAATTCGCCCACCATGGTGCGCAACAAGGTGGTTTTGCCGGCGCCATTGGGTCCCATCAGCGCCACCCGTTGTTGGCGATAGAGTTGCAATTCGGGCACGGTAAACAAGGTGATGTGCTCGCTGTTGGGGAGTACATAGCCCACCCCGAGGCGCTCAAATTGGAAGACGATATCGCCGCCCCGTTGGCTGGCTTGCATCGCCAAGGCGAGTTTGCGCTGTTGTTCGGGGCGGGTCATCAAGGATTCGGTTTTGCCACTGCCGCCTTGCCAGCCTTCTTTGAGGCGCTCGAGGCGACGTTCGCGGCCACGGGCTTGGGTGCTGAGGGTGCTGTTTTTGTAGCGCCGGATAAAGGCTTCAAGGCGGCCGACTTCATCTTGTTGGGCTTGGTATTGCTTCCACATCAGTTCCATGCGCTCAGCTTTGAGTTGCTGGTACTTCATGTAGCCACCGGGGTAATCGCCATCGAGGCGCCCAAAGGCTATTTCGATGGTGCGATTGGTAACGCGGTCGAGGAAGTAGCGGTCATGCGACACAACAATCAACGTCCCGTCCCACTGCTTGAGGAAGCGCTCGAGCCATTCGAGCGCTGCGAGGTCGAGGTGGTTGGTGGGCTCATCGAGGAGCAAAATATCGGGGCTCGAGAGCAGGATCGCGGCCAAGGCGGCACGCGTTTTCATTCCGCCCGAGAATTGCGCGAGGGGTAATGGCCCATGATAGGCTGGATCAAAACCGAGCCCTGCGAGGATGCGGGCGATGGTACGTTCGATGTCGTAGCCACCGGCATGTTCAAAACGCGACAACAGCTCACCGTAGCGATCCATACGGTCATTCCATGCGGGGTGCGTGGCATCGGCGATGGAAACTTCGAGTTCGCTGATTTCGCTGCGCATTTGGTAGAGGCTTTGCAGCGCTTCGTCACACAACCCACGCAGGGTTTGTTTTTCGTCAAAACGGGCTTCTTGGGTCAAATAGGCCATACGGATGCCACGCGCCGGCGAAATCGCTCCGGCACTGGTGGATTCTTCGCCAGCGATAATCCGCAATAACGTGCTTTTGCCTGCGCCGTTGACGCCCACAATTGCTAGGCGTTCGCCACGACTCACATTGAAGCCGACGCCCGTGAATATATGCTCTGCGCCGTAATATTTGCTGACGTTATGAATTTGTAAAATCGACATTACCCTGCCCTAATGGTCTGCTATATGCCAAAAATGTGACTGTGTTATGGGTTGCGCCGTTGCAACGACCGTGTGACATTGACCCCGATGAGACTGCCAATCAACGAAAACCCGATTGACAATAACCCCACCACAAAGCCAATCCCCGCCATGAAAAATACCGCCAGACCCATGACCGCTTTGAGCGAGCTAAATTCTAATGGCGTATTCGGTTGCAGCTTTTGGGCTTGAGAAAGGGCATCGTTTAACATGGCATCGGTGGCAAAATAGGCAATCAATAATCCACAGGCAACCCAAAAAAGCAAGGTACCGATGAGCGCCCCGACTCCTGATATCAAACCGGCCATTAGCGCGTGCTGATTAAAATCATCACCACTATGCCATTTACTGGTAAAATAGCCTGCAGCCCCTGCCAACAAGAGTGAACCAATTGGGGTACAACAGCACCCGATAATGGCTATTGGGGAACCGTTCCCGATAATTACGGGTACGAACCCGAGTAACGTCGCAAATATTGCCATGATGGCCTGGGGTAGCATAAACACCAGACCGGCTCTTGTCCCTGCATTCATGATGCAAACTCCCTCCACACAACCCATGTTGCTCTATTATACCCGAGATGGCTTGGTCGACAGGGTGAATCAATGAAATTCGCATTCCTACGCGGTTTTTATGAAATGAGGACCTTCGATGACAACGGGTATGTTGACGTCTGATGCACTCCGCGACCTCGTCCGCCGTGGTGAGATTGATACCGTGTTGGTGGTATTCCCCGATTTGTATGGTCGCTTGATGGGCAAACGCGTCCACGGCCATTTCTTTGTCGATCAAGTCCTCGGTGAAGGTATGCACGCTTGCGATTACTTGTTGGCATGTGACATGGAAATGGACGTCGTCCCCGGCTATAGCTTTGCCACCTGGGAACGAGGCTACGGCGATATGCACGCTGCTCCAGATTTATCGACCTTGCGTTTGGCCACCTGGCTCCCCAAAACCGCTATGGTGCTGTGTGATTTATCACGTGACGATCATCAAGCCATTGCGGTGTCACCCCGTCAGATATTACGCCAGCAAATCGATGCCGCACACCAAATGGGGTATGCCGCCTTTGGTGGTAGCGAAATTGAACTCTATTTGTTTGATGATTCTTATGCCCAAGCCCACGCCAAAAACTACCACAACCTCAAACCTTCTGGCAATTACAACGAGGATTACCATATGTTGCAAGGTACCCGCGAAGAAGCGGTGATCGGGGCAATTCGTCGGCATCTCGACGCCAGCGGGGTACCGGTGGAAGGGAGCAAAGGAGAGGCGGGAATCGGTCAACAAGAAATCAACCTCCGCTTTGGACCGGTGTTGACCCAATGTGACGCCAATGTGATCTACAAACATGCTGCCAAAGAAATCGCCGACAGTGTCGGCAAAAGTGTCACGTTTATGGCGAAGTGGGATGAAACACATACCGGTTCATCGGCGCACATTCACATGAGTCTGCGCGGACTCGATGGCACCGCAGTGTTTGCCGGGAATGAGCCCTGTGGACCTGTTTTGTCGTCACGGGAATTCCGCTGGTTTTTGGGGGGTTGGATGCGCTATGCCGCTGATTTTGCAATCTGCTTTGCACCTTACCCTACCTCATATAAACGATATCAATCACGTTCGTGGGCACCGACCACTATTGCTTGGAGCTACGATAACCGTACTGCCGGCATTCGGGTAGTGGGTCATGACAAATCGTTACGGGTAGAAAACCGCATCCCCGGCGCAGACGCTAACCCCTACATCGCCTATGCGGCAGGGTTGGCCGCCGGCCTCGAGGGCATCCGCCAGCAAATTGAACCAGGGGCGGCGTTTGATGGCGATATATATGCGGCGCGGACCTTGCCGCAAATCCCCAGCACCTTGCGTGACGCGATGCAACGTTTTGAAAGTAGTCAAGTTGCCCAAAACGCCTTTGGGTCTGACGTGCATGCCCATTTATTGCGTTTTGCACAATACGAGCAAGAAGCCTTTGACCACGTCGTGACCAGCTGGGAACGGGCACGCTATTTTGAGCGTGCGTAAGCGATATAGTTACGATACTATTTAAGTGAAAGGAACCAGATATGCGTTTAGCGAATAAAGTGGCATTGATTACCGGAGCAGGTCAAGGAATCGGTCGTGAAACGGCATTGCTGTTTGCCCAAGAGGGTGCCAAAGTCGTCGTCGCGGACATTAATTTGGCTGCCGCCAATGCGGTGGTCGCCGAAATCGGCGGCGGCAACGCCATCGCCGTGCGAGCCGATGTATCCAAAGCGGCCGATAGCGCAGCGATGGTGGCAGCGGCAGAAGAAACATTCGGCGCGTTGCATATTTTGTTCAACAATGCCGGCATCATGCATAGCCAAGACGACAATGCCATGACCACCGACGAAGCTATTTGGGATTTGACGATGAACATCAATCTCAAAGGGGTCTTTTTTGGCTGTAAATACGGTATCCCCGCTTTGCAACGCGCAGGCGGTGGCTCGATTATCAATACCGCCTCGTTTGTGGCATTGTTGGGGGCTGCCACGCCCCAAATTGCCTATACCGCCTCCAAAGGGGGGGTGCTGTCGATGACGCGCGAGTTGGCGGTGGTACATGCCCGTGAAAACATCCGGGTGAATGCGATTTGCCCTGGACCGTTGCGTACCGAATTGCTGATGAAATTCCTTGATACCGATGCAAAAAAACAACGACGCCTGGTGCATATTCCGATGGGACGATTTGGCGAAGCGCACGAAATCGCCAAGGCGGCCTTATTCCTCGCATCTTCGGA